>JAHJLN010000399.1 GCA_018821715.1 Pseudomonadota bacterium
AAAAGGGATGTAATTGAGGGCAGGGAAAAAGAATTTTACGCTCAGCTAAAAAATCTTCGGTTTTATGCAATGGATCAAAAAGGCTATATCTCAGGTGAAACCTTGATTTGTGCTGAGAATACGAACAAGGTGATGGTGATCAGCAACTGGGAAACAATGGAAGACTGGAGCAACTGGAAAACCAATGCAAACAGAATGGAAATTGATGACAAGCTAAAGGAGCTCCAGGAGAACCCAACCGTTTATGAGCCGTATGTTTTCAGCAAGTATAAGGCTGCGGCTGAACAGGGATTTCCGCTTCCACTCCAGAAACAGCGGCCGTAAGGTTTTTCCCTGTTTTACCAAATAAAAATCCGGCTGATTTAAAGAGAATCAGCCGGATTAAACAAAGGCGTTCTTTCTTGAAATTTTCTATCAGGCCCTATGCTTGTAAAACCCTGCTGTTGAAGGCGGCTCCAGGGTGTTGCCCAGGATGAGGTCACAGGCCTTTTCCGCCACCATCATGGTGGGGGCATAGATATTCCCGTTGGTTACATAGGGCATGACTGAGGCATCCACCACGCGAAGGTTTTGAGTGCCGTGAACCTTCATGGTGTCGGGATCGACCACAGCCATGTCATCTTTTCCCATTTTGCAGGTACAGGACGGGTGAAGCGCTGTTTCAGCATCCTTGGCCACCCAGTCCAGGATATCCTTGTCTGTCTGAACATGGTTGCCCGGAGAGATTTCCCCCCCGTTGAATTCATTAAAGGCCGGCTGGTTCATGATTTGTCTGGCACACCGGATGGCTTCCACCCATTCTCTGCGATCCTGGTCTGTTGACAGATAGTTGAAGCGCAGGGCAGGGTGCTGTCTGGGATCAACAGACTTGATTTTTACCGATCCGATGGCATTTGAATACATGGGGCCAACATGGACCTGGTAGCCATGTTCGCTGCTGGGCTGGCTTCCGTCATACCGAATGGCCAGGGGCAGGAAATGGAACTGGATATTGGGGTACTCAACATCATCGTTGCTCCTTATAAATCCGCCGGCTTCAAAATGATTGGTAGCGGCTGCCCCTTTCCTGTGGAAAAGCCACTGGTAACCGATAAACGGTTTTTTCCACCATTTGAGGGACGGGTTCATGGACACGGGTTTTTTGCTTTTATACTGGACATAGACTTCCAGGTGATCCTGCATATTCTCGCCCACGCCCGGAAGGTCATGAACGACATTGATGCCTAATTTTGAAAGTTCTTCGGCATTGCCGATCCCGGATAACTGCAGGATCTGGGGGGAGTTGATGGCACCGCCGCAACAGATGACCTCTCCTGAATATACGGTTTTGGGGCTCGTGCTGTTGCCTTTGACATATTCCACACCAATGGCGTTGTTCCCTTTAAACAGGATTTTGGTGGTCAGGGCCCGGCAGATCACATCCAGGTTGGGACGATTTTTCAGCACCGGGTGCAGATAGGCTCTTGCCGCGCTGATACGCCTGCCCCGGCTGATATTCCGGTCAAAGGCGCCAAAGCCTTCCTGCTGGTATCCGTTGACATCATCGGTTAATGGATATCCGGCCTGTTTGGCTGAATTGAGAAATGCCGCGAAAAGCGGGTTTTTGCAGGGCCCGGTTTCAAGGATCAGGGGACCTGTTGTGCCGTGATATTCATCCGGACCTTTCAGCCGGTTTTCAGCCCGTTTGAAATAGGGAAGGTTGTGGGCATAATCCCAGTGTTCCATGCCCGTGTCTTTGGCCCATTTTTCATAGTCCATGGCATTGCCGCGGATATAAATCATACCATTGATACTGGAGGAGCCGCCTAAAACCTTTCCTCTTCCGTGAAAAACTTTCCGGTTATGCATGTGGGGTTCAGGTTCTGAGTTATAGCACCAGTCATAATATTTATTGCCAAGGGGAAAGGTCAGGCCGGCCGGCATGTGAATAAAGACATCCCAGATATAATCCGGTCGCCCGGCTTCCAGCACCAGGACTTTGCTTGCAGGGTCAAGGCTGAGCCTGTTGGCCAGAACGCAGCCTGCAGAGCCTCCGCCGATGATGATATAATCATATTTTTTTTCCATCCCTAGAACTCCTTTGTAATAATAAATATCAAAACTTTCCGGATTAGAGAGTTTTCAAGCTCAATCCACTTTCACTTCAACATGTTTAAAAAGCAACAGGGTCGGGGTGCAATTTTGGGATGAAAAAAATGATGGAATTTTAGATCAGCCGTTATCCGTCACAAGACTGATGAATCCAGCCACAAGATCATCAATATCCATCTCGCCATCCCTGACAAGTGCCTGCAGGGCCACACCCTGAAGACTTGAAATAAAACACACGGCCGCCGCCCTGTTTGTCTTTTTTGGTTCTATTTTATCCAGGGCCTTTTCAAATGCATTTACAAAAATGTCATAGGCTGCCTGGATCTGTTCAATTACCGGTCCCCGGATACCGCTGAATTCAGCGGCCAGGGAAGCCAGGGCAATAATGGAATCCGGATGGTTGTGAAACCGGTCCATAAAAATTTCCATCATGCCGTTAATGGTTTTTTTATAGTCAGTATGCTCCTGGTCTAAAAATTCAATATACTGATCAAAACTATGGTTCAGTTCTTCCACCACCTCTTCTAAGATATCTGTTTTTGAGCTGTAATGGTGAAAGACTGCTCCTGTGGTCATGCCGATATGGTAGGCAATGTCCTGTATGGTTGTTTTGTGATACCCAAGCCGTGCAAACAGATAGGTTGCAGTATCAAGAATCCGTTTTCGGGTGGCAATGGTTTTGGCCGCTTTTTTATTGATCCGGTCTGACATAGTCAATCCTCAATCGTTTCAGGGTTTTATCCAAGGGGACACCGTTTTCGTCCCATCCCCTTGTCTTATAATACTCCTGTTTCATATATGCCATATCTTTTTTGGAAATGCGGTGGCCTTTGCCCGGCCCGTCGGGAAGCGGTTCTTCAACAAACCTTCGGGGCAGTGTATCTGTGGAGGCATCCATTCCCTGGGCCAGATTGAACATCCTCACCAGGTTCCAGATCCTTTCCCCGGTTTCTATGAATACATCCGGAGAATAGGTTTTGCCCGTGGCGGCACTCAAAAGCCTTGCATAGGTTTCTTTAGAAATGCCGAAGCTGCCGAAATCACACTTGACCAAAGTGTCGGTTCCTGCACTATAATTCTGGAGATGTGCAACCATGAGCGCTTTTCCTTCAGGGGAGAGCGGGTCCAGGGGGTGGTTGTTCCACTCTTTTGACAGTTCGTAGCTCACCGTAAACCCTCGCTGGTGGCAGCCGCCACGATCGGCGGTCATCAGCGCCAGGGCCATGCCGGATATCCCCCTGGGGCCCCATGCCGGCGACTCCAGGCCCTTGGTGTGCATGGCAATCTTTTCTGAAGTGTTTCCAATATCCAGGGCCGCCTGTCTGACACCTTTTGACAAGAGGATTCCCAGGCTGTTTTCCTGATTTGCCATGGCATGGATCAGATATTCTGCTGCATCAACATTGCCGAATTTGAGATCTATGCCGTCGGGTGCTGCGATCATGCCTTTTTCACAGGCTTCCATGGCAAACCCGATGACCGTGCCCGTGGACATGCTGTCCATGCCGTATAGGTCACAGAGCTTAACAAGGTGCGCCACTGCACGGATGTCCGGGATATCCAGATTAGACCCCATGAGTGCGGCAGATTCATATTCTATGATATCTGTGACAATGCCTTTATATTTTCCTGTTCTGACTGCCCCGATTTTGCTGCACCGGATAGGGCAGCCCATGCAGGCACTGCTGCCGAGCCACAAATGCTTGGACTGGCCGTTGTCTGCAATGTTGGATGCTTTGGCAAAGGTTCCGAATTGATAATTTTTATGGGGCAGAAGGCCTGCTTCATTGGCAAACTCGACGGCTGAGGCTGTCCCTGCAAGCCTTAAGGCGTCAACATCAGCACTTTTTTCAAGCTCTTTAACGGCTGTCTGACAGGCTTTTTTAAATGCTGCAGGATCATGGACCCTTACAAGGCCGGTGCCCTTAACGGCAACAGCTTTCAGATTTTTGGACCCCATGACGGCACCGGCTCCGCCTCGGCCTGCCTGGCGGTTATATTCGCAGCAGATAAGGGAAAAAGGGATTTTCTTTTCTCCGGCCTGACCAATGGTGGCGATTTTAACGGTGTCATCCTTTAGCTCTTTTTTTATCAGCCGATTGGCTTCAAGGGTATGGGTCCCCCATAAATGGGTTGCATCACAAATTTCAATATGGCTGTCACATATCCATATATAGGATGGTTTTTTGGCACACCCTTTAATAATAATGCCGTCATATCCTGCATATTTGATTTCCGCACCAAGGCTGCCGCCAAAATAGGAATCTAAAAAAATTCCGGTCAATGGCGACTTTGTCACCACGCATCCCCGCATGGCCGGGGCCATGGTGCCGGTCAGGGGTCCGGTTAAAAACATGAGCAGATTGTCTTCACTAAAAGGGGTTGTGTCAGGGGAAAGGCTGTCAAAGAGCAGTTTTGCCCCAAAGCCCTTGCCTCCGATAAAATCTTCTGTCAGAGCGTCTGGAGTCGGAAGGATTTCATGGGTTTTACGGGATAAATCAATCATCAGCAAATTGTTTGTGTAGGCCTCATTCATTGATCTTTCCTCTGCAGTTATCCTTTCGGGCAAGTTCAAGGGCTTTTGTGGGGCATGCCGCTATACACAAGGGCTTCCCCTGACACAATTCGCACTTAAAGGCTTTGCCTGTTTCAGGGTCGAGAACCACGACCCCTAAGGGACAGTATTGGGCACAAAGACCGCAGGCAATGCATTTATCCGAGTCAATAACAACAACACCGGATGCGTTTCTTTTTATCGCTTTAGCAGGACAGACATTCATACAATATGCGTTCTCGCATTGGTTGCAGACAATGGGAAAATGGTAGAGGTTTTCCTTTTTATGGAGAATAACAAGCCTTGAAAGCCTTGGGTTGTATCCATTAAAAAGATCCATGACGCAGGCAAGCTGGCAGATGCTGCAACCCGTGCATTTGTCGAAATTTGTATGGATGAAATAGTTGATGGCGCACTCCTGTTGCGAGTTTAGTTGTTCTATTTTTATAGGGAATATCACGTATTACGTACTATGTAAATAGTTTTTTTCAAATAATCGATTTTTTTCTTGCTTTACGGCCAATGCTGTGCTATGGCTTTATAAACATATCACGTATTACATACTATGTGATAGTAGAATTGTTCGAACTTCAACACGAAGAAGGAACTGTAAAACATGCTGAAAGTAAAGAGCGTCACCAAGAAATTTGGTGAACTGACCGCAGTAAACAACTTGAGCTTTGACGTGTCACAGGGTCAGGTCTTTGGTATTGCAGGACCCAATGGTGCCGGCAAATCGACCCTATACAACCTCATCACAGGATTTTATAAATTTGACGGCATCATCGAGCTTGACGGCAAGAATATATCCGGACTTCCCACACATAAAATTGCCCGCCTTGGCATTGCTAGAACGTTTCAAATTCCTCAGATTTTTGAAAGCATGACCGTGGAAGAAAGCGTGAACCTGGGCTGCCGTTTCGGCAACATCGGCAAATACGATCCCGGCTATTCCGATGAGATGATCGCTTTTACCAGCCTTCAAGAAGAGCGCCACAGTAAAACCAATCTGTTGAATCTGCTGGGCAAGAAAAGACTGATGATCGCTGCTGCCATGGCAACAAAGCCCAAGATATTGATGGTTGATGAGCCCATGGCAGGGCTTAACGCCTTTGAGATTAAAGAAATGACAGCTCTGATAAAAAAAATCAATCAAGAGGTCAACATCACCATCATCATCATTGAGCATTTTATGAAGGTTTTAACAGAACTTGCCAACCCGATCCTGGTGATAGAAAACGGAACCCAAATCTGTATCGGGAGCCCTGAAGAAATAACCTCCAATCCAGAAGTAATTGCCTGCTACCTGGGAGATTCACATGATGCTTAATATTGAAAATCTGAATGCATATTACGGACAGGCCCACGTATTGAAAGATGTGTCTATAAATGTTAACAAAGGGGAAGTCGTCGTGATGCTGGGGCCCAATGGTCACGGCAAAAGCACGTTGTTAAAAAGCATTTGCGGCATGGTCGATTCCAAACAGGGCAGAATATCATACAAGGATCAGGAGATTATCAATTTTCCATCCGATAAAATCGTCAACCTGGGAATTACATATATTGCTGAAAACCGTGAACTGTTTCCCTATATGTCGGTTGTGGAAAACCTTAAGTTAGGGGCATATTCAAAAAATGCCCGTAAACATGAAAAGGAAAATATGGAAAAGGTGTTCTCGCTGTTTCCCCGTCTGGCAGAACGGCGGAAACAATTTGCTTCCACCATGAGCGGTGGGGAAGCCAAAATGCTGGCCATTGCCCGGGGATTGATGTCAAACGCGGATTTTCTGGCCATTGATGAGCCTGCTTTGGGCCTGCAGCCAAACCTGAGGGTGGAAGTGGCCAGGATTATCAAGGAGATTAACAAGCAGGGTAAAACAATTCTGGTGGTCGAGCAGAACATTCCTCAGATAACGGATCTGGCTGATAAATTATATGTTTTGGAAGAAGGGCGCATCACGTTTGAGGGGAGCAAAGATGATGCACTGAGCAATGATAATCTCAGGGAAATATTTTTGGGAATGTAACTTAAGCTTAAGGAATAGAAATCGGTGCGAACATATCGCGGGTTGAACTCGCTTATCCGTAGGAGAGAACACTAAGATGTTTATAGAGATTATCGACGTTATTATCAGCGGTTTATTGAATGGGTCGGTTTATGCCCTTATGGCCATTGGTCTCGCGCTTGTCTACGGCGTAACAAAAGCCTTTAATTTTGCATATGGGTCTTTCTACACCATGGGCGGTTATTTTGCCTGGACCCTTCTGGTTTCCCTGGGGATAACCGGTGGATACTATACGGTTTTTCTAACCGCTATTCCTTTTCTGTTTGTTGTGGGGTTTTTTCTGGAAAAATTTTTAATATCACCCTTACGAAAACGATCTGACTGGCAGATGAAAGCCATGATGCTGACCCTGGGGTTGTCGCTCTTTTTAGATATCGGATACATTGCCGTGTTTGGTCCCAGGCTCAAGTCATTGCCCGATATCGTGGACGGTACGCTTACCATTGGCCCATTTGTATTCTTGAACCAGGATGTCGTTATCTTCGTATTATCCATCACAGGCTTGCTTTGCTTTGCCTGGATGTTAAACAATACCCGTGTCGGGATGGCGGTACAAGCTGTTGCCCAAAACCCGACCGGCGCTCAGATTTGCGGTATTCCCAAAGATCGTGTTTTTGCCGCTACATTTGCCATCTCAACCATTATGGTGGGGATTGGCGGAATTTTACTGAGCCAGAAAAATTTTGTTAATCCGCAAGCCAGCACCGGCATCATGATCAAGGCCTGGGTGATTACCGCTTTTGGCGGCATGGGGTCTATTAAGGGCAGTCTTTATGCCGCGCTTATTATCGGAATGCTGGAGGCTTTTGTGGGATATTATCTGGGAATGATCCACATTGAAGTTGCTGTTTTAACATTACTTTTAATAACCCTGGCGTTTCGCCCCCAGGGCCTGATGGGAAGAGAATAAAATTATGAATTCTAAAAGTATGGTCACAATTCTTGCGGTTACGTATGGTGTTATCGGAATCCTGCCGTTGTTTTTAGGCGGCAGCTCCATCCTGATGAGGATTTTGACCATGATTTTGATATGGTCTATTGTTGCCTCATGCTGGGATCTCATCATGGGATATGCCGGTATATTTTCTTTTGGTCAGGTGGCTTTCTATGTCATCGGCGCCTATTCATCAGCCATTCTTTCCGTATCATTGCATGTGCCGCCCATTGTGTCCATTTTCATGGCCGGAGCGATTACCGCGATTATCGGTGTCATTATCGGGTTGCCCTGCCTAAAACTTGCAGGACCCTACATTGCACTGGTTACATTTGCATTTCAACTGGCGTTGGAGCCGTTTCTCAAAGGTCCCCTCGGCAGTGCCATCGGTTCAGGGGGATCCCGGGGCATTATCAGTGTTCCGCCGATCCATCTGTTCGGCATGAATTTTTCTTCTGCTGAGCTGGTGCCGTTTTTCTATCTTGTCCTTGTTCTGACCCTTATTTGCAGTGCTGTCATCGTGGTGATATTAAAATCCCATTGGGGAACGGCTTTTCTGGCGTTAAAAGATTCCGAGGATTTTGCTGCGAGTCTGGGGGTCAGCGCCTTTAAATACAAACTGCTGGTATTTGGTATTACATCTTTTATTACCGGTTTGTTTGGTGCCCTTTATGTGCACTATGTCGGCATATTGTCGACTCGAATGCTGAGTATGGAAGTATTTACCGTTCTTTTAATCATGATTGTGGTGGGGGGGATCGGCCAATACCCGGGTGTTGTTCTGGGTGCGGTGGTCACGGTCACGGCCAACGAACTTCTCAGACCCATGGGCATCTATCGCCTTCTGATCATGGGCGGTATGGTGGTTGTCATCGTATTGTTGCTTCCGGATGGTGTGACCGGTTTGATTCGAAAATTCTCAGTCTTACGGTTGACAAAAAAAGAGAGCAGATCCTTTGAATAAAAATAACACAGGCAGTAAGGTTTTTTTACAGCATCTTTAACTCATAAAAGGGAAGGATTAAAATGAAAAAGATTGGTTTGATGTCATTGGTTATTGTCACCTGCATGGTATTGGGGTCATGGGCTTTTGCCGCAGATACCGTTAAGGTGGGGTGTGCATTTTCTTTGACCGGAGATTATGCAGGTTCCGGAGATAACTACTTTAAAGGCGTTGAGATGGCAGTGGATGAAATCAATGCAGCAGGCGGTCTGTTAGGCAAACAGCTTGAGATTGTCATGTTTGATAATCAGGATTTTGCACCTGAAGTGGTTATGCAGGGAGCTGATTTTCTAATGGACCAGAAGAAGGTTGCTGTTGTGGTCGCAGGATGGGCTGGTGCTGGAGCAGATGTCAGGGCATATGGGAAATACGATGTACCCTTTTTTATTGATGACGGTTCCCAGGCATCGGTTGATGTATTCAAGGAAGATCCGGTAAAATATCGGAATACTTATTTTATGACCGATGTTGCAGCAGATCAGGGGGGCAGTGTGTTTGATGCATTGCAGAAAATACCCTATGATTATCCCAACAAAAAGGTTGTGCTCATCAATACGGATGACGCCTGGGGCGGGGAAATCGGAGCGGTTATGGCCAAGCGGTTTAAAGAAATCGGCTGGGAAGTAGCGCTTCATGAGGTCGTTCCTTATGGTACCAATGAATGGGGACCTATTTTAAGCAAAATCAGAAGTATTGAACCCGCGATTGTCCACTTTGAAATAGCAGCCTCACAGGAGCCGATTACCTTTGTCCGTCAATTTCTAAAGAAACCGACCCATACGATTATCAGCCTGGGCTGGAGTATTACGCCTCTTGAAGTGGTCACAACCCTGGGTAAGAAAGCCGATGGTGTTCTGGGTCAGATGCCTGCGGGAGTTCCGACGCCTGTGGCACCCAATGCTGAAACACAGGCATGGTTGAACAAATACGAAAAACGGTACAAACATAGTCTTGGGGTTGGTTCCTTTATCACCTATACAAGTTTTATGGCCTGGGCTGATGCTGCCAAAGTTGTCGGTGATCCCTATGATTTTGAAGCGGTGAATAAGCAGCTTAAGAATGTTCCATATAAGGGATTAATGGGGGATATCACGTGGGGCGAAAACAATACCCTGCATGCACAACCCGGTGCTCCCATTGTTCACTACCAGGTACAAAACGGTGAACTGGTAGCACTGTTCGCCGATCCACCGTTAACACCTTACAAAGACAGCAAGTTTATTAAACCGCAGTGGATTAAGTAACAGCAATAATCTTATAGACAAACTTCGCTTCATATCAACGGCATGGGGCGAAGTTTTTTTTGGAAAATATCTAAAGGAGACATGATACATGAAAAACAGAGTAAGTGCAATTTGCGTGATGATTATCTTCTTGTTTTCCCTTACCGCCTGTGTTCATAAACAGGCACAGCTGTCCAAGGTTTCTGAAAAACCCAGAAATGTCATCATGCTCATCGGGGATGGTATGGGTCCGGAACAGATCGGACTGCTGCTCGCTTATGCCAGGCAGGCACCAGATTCTGTCATTGTTGACAGGAAAACTTCATTTGATCGAATCATTGAACAAGGCGGTGTTATGGGGATATCCATGACCAATGCTTACAATGTTCTGGTAACGGATTCTGCTGCATCGGCATCACAACTGGCTTCAGGACAATATGCAGGATCTGAAATGATCGGGCTCGATAAAGATGGGAACCCCGTGGAAACCGTTGTCGAGAAGGCCATCAAAGCAGGTAAGTCCACCGGGCTGATTACCGATACCCGGGTGACCCACGCGACCCCTGCCGGGTTTGCGGCTCACCAGCCCCATAGAGACATGGAAAACCAGATTGCAGAGGACATGCTCAATGCCGGGCCGGATGTAATGTTTGGCGGAGGACTCAGGTACTGGATTCCCATGGGGGCCAATGATAAAACCTCAGCAGTTCGAAAAGAACTGGAAGAGATGACCCAGGGGTCGGTGAAAATTAAATCCAAAAGAAAAGATGAGCGAAACCTGTTAACGGAAGCTCAGCAAAAAGGGTATGCACTGGCATTTAATAAATCCCAGATGGAAAGAGCAGACGGCAAGGTTCTTGGGCTATTTGCGTATTCAGCTCTTCCGGACGGCATCGAAGTGACCAGAACAAAAGAGGATTCAAACAGAACCATACCAACCCTGAAAGAGATGTCATCAAAGGCACTTGATATTCTGTCCAAAAATGAAAAAGGGTTTTTCCTGATGATTGAAGCCGGACTCATTGACTGGGCTGCCCATTATAATGATACAGGCCTCATGCTTCATGAAATGATGAGTTTGAATGATACCTTGAATTATGTTCTGGACTGGGCAAAAGACCGTGATGATACCTTGATTGTTGTTACCGCAGATCATACAACGGGCGGCTTTGGATTGAGCTATACAGGCAAGAACATCCCTGGGCCGAAAAGTCTTTCCGGTAAATCTTTTAAGGACAGGAAATTCGCACCCGGATACAATTTTGGTGATCCTGGTGTTCTGGACAGGATATACAACCAGGAGCTGAGCTACGGCAGTATTTTTTACAACAAGTTCGATGCCCTTCCAAAAGAAGAGCAGACGCCAGCCAGTCTTGCCAAACTTGTGAACCAGTATACCCGGTTTCCCATCACCGATGAACAGGCAGCAAGGGTATTGGCAACAGAGGACAACCCCATTTATGTTGAAGGTCACGGCTACCTGGGGAATAAAACCGTACCGAAATTAACAGTAAAAGATGAGTTCTTCGTATACCAGACCGACGATAACCGCCAGAATCTTCTGGCCCTGGAAGTTGCAGGCGCTCAGTCAGTTGTATGGAATACCGGTACACATACCGCAACCCCGGTCATTATATTTACCAAGGGATCTATCAAGGCGATGTCACCTTTTGGGAAAATACTTCACCATACACAGGTGGGCCAAAATCTGATTGATGCAGTACTAAACGAGTAATCAACGGGTTGTATTGTGTTAACAAACCAGGAACAATTTAAAATAAAATGTCAGATATGGGGGTGGATACTGTTTATTGTATCTGCCCTCTTCTTTATTGCTGCAAGCATCCGGTCAGGTGATATGGTCGCTCTTTTTGGCGGACTGTTTTTCCTGGTGGCCTGTTTTGTTTTTCTGATCCCTTATTTTTTTCAGGATCCTACCGGCTGAAGCCCGATATGGTATTCTTTCATTTTTTTGTATAAAAGTGTTCTGTGTATCCCAAGCAGTTTAGCGGCTTTTGCCTTGTTATAATTGGTTTTGGCAAGGGCCTGGTAAATGGCTTTTACCTGGGCCTGGCTCTGGGCGTTTTTAAGTGTGGGTTTTGTTTTCCCCCCATGATTCTTTGTATCAAAATCCAGGTTAAACGGCAGATCCCCTTTGTAAATCGTGTTGTTATCCGATGAGTACATGGCACGTTCCAGAACATTTGACAATTCACGGGCATTGCCGGGCCAGTCATATTTTTTTAATTCCTGGGCTGCATTTTTTTCTATGTCCATTTGCGGGCGGTTGGCTGCCAGGGCCATTTTTTTTAAAAGATGTTCGGCAAGGGGGATGATATCCTTTGGCCGCTCTCTTAACGGCGGAATATATATGGGGATGACATTGAGGCGATAAAAAAGGTCTTTTCTGAATTTTTGCTTTTCCATCAAATCTTCAAGATTTTGATTTGTCGCGCAAATAACCCTGAAATCAGATTTCATGATTTTAGTGCCCCCGATTCTTTCAAATTCCTTTTCTTCAAGGACCCGAAGCAGCTTGGGCTGCATATCAAGGGGCAGATCACCGATTTCATCCAGAAAGATAGTGCCGTTGTTGGCAAGCTCAAATTTGCCGGGTTTGCCCTTGGCTTTGGCTCCTGTAAAGGCACCTTCATCATATC
>JAHJLN010000400.1 GCA_018821715.1 Pseudomonadota bacterium
AAAAGTTTAAAGTCAAGGGGGGTGCTCTTTTCCTGACACAGTGACGGATTTGAAATTCTACGATAAGTGATCGGCTTTCCGCAAGGAAAAACTGATCTTAAAAATAATAATTTATTGCAGTGGGAGTAAAAAATGAGACAGTATTTTGAAAAAATGGCAGAATTTGGTACACAGCTCAATAAAGGCCAAATGTTAAGTTCAGAACAAAATGTAAAAAATATCATGGAAGTGGAAGCCGGTATTGATGTTGAAATTGAAAAAGTGAAAAATGCCGGCATGCCCACTGAAAAAATTAATGCAAGAGGTGTAATGACCGTCTGGCAGCGTCTTGAATATCTTGTTGATCCAGGGACATGGACACCGCTGCATACCCTTTTCAATCCTGAAGATAACGAGGAGAATACCACCAATGTCATTGACGGCCTGGCAAAGATTTCCGGCAAATGGTGTGTTGTGGCGGGATTTGATAATAAAGTCATGGCCGGCGCATGGCTTCCGGGTCAGCCTGAAAATATTTTCAGGGCCACTGACCTTTCTAAACGACTGAACATTCCCCTGGTCTGGCTGGTCAACTGCAGCGGCGTAAAACTCACAGAGCAGGAAAAATTTTATGCCAACAGAAGGGGAAGCGGTACGACCTTTTACCGTCATGCAGAACTTGAGCAAATGGGCATCCCCATTCTTGCCGGCATCTATGGCACTAACCCTGCCGGCGGCGGATATCAGGGCATCAGTCCGACCATTCTTTTTGCCCATAAAGACTGCAACATTGCCGTGGGCGGCGGCGGTATTTTAAGCGGCATGTCTCCCAAGGGATATTTTGATCTGGAAGGTGCGGAACAACTGATTTCAGCTGCAAAGGAATTCAAGGCCAAACCCCCGGGATCAGTTGATATCCATTTCAATGAAACCGGGTTTTTCAGATATGTGTATGAAGAAGAAAAAGGGGTTCTTGACGGGCTTAAGGATTATATGAAAGATATGCCGGCCTATAACCCCAAATTTTTCAGGGTAGCAGAGCCAAAAGCCCCGAGATTCCCGATAGAAGACCTCTATCGCCTCATTCCCTATAACCAGAAACAGATCTATAATTTCAGGGAAATTATTGCCCGCCTTGTGGATGGCAGCGAACACATGGAATTCAAACCAAAATACGGACCGGAGATTTATACGGGTCTTGTGAAAATAGATGGATTTCTTGTGGGGATTATCGGCAACAACCAGGGCTGGCTGGGAGAAGATTATCCCGAGTATGCCGATTACGGCGGGATCGGCGGCAAGCTCTATCGACAGGGCCTGATCAAAATGAATGAATTTGTCACCTTTTGCGGCCGTGACAGAATTCCTTTGATCTGGTTCCAGGATACCTCGGGGATTGACGTGGGGGATATCGCTGAAAAAGCAGAGCTTCTCGGCCTTGGACAATCCTTGATCTACTCCATTCAGCAGACCGATGTGCCCATGACACTGATCACCTTGAGAAAAGGAACGGCTGCAGCCCATTATGTCATGGGCGGCCCGACGGCCAACCGTCACAATGCCTTTACCCTGGGCATCGGCACCACTGAAATTTACGTGATGCACGGTGAAACAGCAGCAGCAGCAAGTTTTTCAAGACGGCTTGTCAAAGAAAAAGCTGCCGGACGTCCCCTTGAACCCATTATCGAGAAAATGAATCAGCAGGCCAAGGAATATTATGATAATTCAAGGCCGGCATATTGTGCAAAATATGGTATGGTGGATGAAGTGGTGAAAATGAGTGCAATCCGTGATTACCTCAAGGCGTTTGCAGGGGCCTGTTACCAGAATCCAAAATCCATCTGCCCGCAGCATCACATGATTACACCACGGGTTATCAGAGGATAGGAAAATCAAACACTTTATTTTATTTGGGAGGCCGACATGGCAGAATCTAAATTTATAAAAATTGAAAAAGATGAACAGGTTGCCAGGATCATTCTTGATCGACCCAAACACAATGTCCTGGACATCCCCATGATGAATGAGCTCAATTGTGAGCTTGAAAAAATTGCGGCTGATGATATGCTCAAATGCGTCGTTATCACAGGCGAAGGCAGAAGCTTTTGCGCCGGCGTGGAAGTGGCGGACCATAAACCCGATAATGTGGATGCAATGGTTTCCACATTCAACCGGATTTTTGAGCTGATCAACGTGATTGATATCCCGGTTATTGCGGCGGTAAACGGGGCATGCCTGGGCGGCGGCATGGAAGTTGCCATTGCCTGTGATATTGTGATTGCATCTGAAAAAGCTATTTTCGGCCAGCCTGAGATCAAGCTGGGTTTTTTCCCCCCCTATGCGGCATTAAGACTTCCCGAGCTTGTGGGTGTTGCCAAAGCCATTGAAATCGTCACCACCGGCCAGAACTATTCTGCACAGCAATCCAAGGATCTTGGATTTGTTTCCCAGGTTGCTTCAGTGGAAGCGTTTCCAGAGGCAGTGGAAAAGACAGTCAAACAGATAACCATGGCAAGCCCTTTGATTATCCGTCTCAATAAACGGGCAGTCAAGCGCCATATCGGAACCAGTTTTTTCCAGGGCGTTGATCTGGTCAGCAATTATTTTCTGAAAACCTTGATGAAAACAGAAGATACCCTTGAAGGCATTGCCAGTTTTGAGGAAAAAAGAAAACCTGCCTGGAAAAACAAGTAAACAAAAAATCACTCCGATTCCCCATGGCAAAGGTTATCAGCTCCTTGCCATGGGGTTTTTATTTTCAGTTGCGCCAATTTCAATTTTCAGATACAATTTGAAAAGGTTATCAAACTTTCAATATGATTGCTGTTAGGTTCTCAAGGCTTGGGAAGCGCATAAAGCAACTCTGATATTTGTCAATTGTCTGATACGTTAAATAAACCATGGAGTCATAGTCATGCCAATAATCCTTGAAGAATACATTGATCCCCAAGTTTTCGAAAAAATCAGAGTTTTTTCTGAAAATAAAGAAACCCCTTTTTTAGTAATTGATACTGCTATTGTAAATCAGCAACTGGAAAATTTGACCCATGTCTTTCCCTATGCAAGTATTTATTATGCTGTAAAAGCAAACCCTGCCATTGAAATTCTTACACTGCTGCGGGATAAAGATATCAATTTCGATATCGCTTCCATTTATGAACTGGATCGCGTCCTGTCTCTTGGCATCAGCCCCGACAGGATCAGTTTTGGCAATACCATAAAAAAAAGTAGGGATATTCGATATTTTTATGAAAAAGGTGTCAGGATGTATGCAACAGATTCTGAAGCAGATATCCGCAACCTTGCCAAGGCCGCCCCGGGAGCCAGGATTTATGTCCGGATATTGTCCGAAGGTACGCTTACGGCAGACTGGCCGTTATCCAGAAAATTCGGCTGCCAGGCCGATATGGCCATGGATCTGATTATCCTTGCAAAGGACCTGGGACTGGTCCCCTACGGGATTTCTTTCCATGTGGGGTCCCAGCAGCGGGATATCGGTGCCTGGGATGCTGCCATCGGAAAAGTTAAGGTTATTTTTGAAAGACTTTTGGAAGAAGATGGCATTGAATTGAAAATGATCAATATGGGGGGAGGATTTCCTGCCAATTATATCACAAAAGCCAATGATCTTGAAATTTATGCCCAGGAAATCACCCGCTTTCTCAAGGAAGGGTTTGGTGAAAATTTACCGAAAATCATTCTGGAACCCGGCCGGTCGATTATGGGGAATGCAGGAGTTCTGGTCAGCGAGGTTGTATTGATTTCAAGAAAATCCAGAACAGCCCTGAACCGATGGATATATACAGATGTTGGAAAATTTTCCGGATTAATCGAAACAATGGCTGAATCCATCAAATATCCCATTTATACAGGGAAAAAAGGCGAGGTGGAAGAAGTGATTCTTGCCGGCCCGACCTGTGACAGTGCAGATATATTATATGAAGACTATAAATACACCCTGCCGTTGAACCTGGCCATTGGTGACCGATTGTACTGGCTGTCCACCGGTGCTTATACCAACACTTACAGCGCTGTTGAATTTAATGGGTTTCCACCGCTGCAATCGTATTTTATATAGTATGGTTTATCTTTGAGGATATGTGCCATGCCTGAAATGATACAAAAATGCCTAACTGCGGGCCCTCACTTCATTGATCAGCTCCATCTGAATGTCCTGGATTTCCACCAGCCTTTCCCATTGGTGAGATAAGAGATGGTCAAGCTTTTGGTGAAGATGCCGAATTTCTAATTCCGCCTTGAGGTTTATCTGGTAGTCGCGCTGTGCATGTATCCTGTCCCGCCGGTCGTACGAGAAACCGGGCTGCCGAGTATGTTTAAAGCGCTCTGTATTGTCTTTTTGTCAGAGGCTTTGGCATGCTGTTCTGAAGGATTGTCATTCATGATAATTGTCTGTACCTACCCAAGGAAAAACCTGACACATCCGGTCTAAATTTGTGACTGGTTTCCGATTTTCAGAAAAAATACAGTCTGAACGATCATTCCAAGGATGGTGAGAATAAAAAATACAATATTGCTGCC
>JAHJLN010000401.1 GCA_018821715.1 Pseudomonadota bacterium
GATGGAAAATCCCAGGTAACCATTGAGTATGTAGATGGTCAGCCAAAAAGAGTGGATGCAATTGTTGTTTCAAGCCAGCATTCCCCTGATGTATCCTATGATGATTTGAAAACCGCTATTATAAAAGAAGTTATTAAAAAAGTGATTCCCGAAGACATGATGGATGGGGACACCAAGTTTTTTATTAACCCTACCGGGCGGTTTGTTGTGGGGGGACCCATGGGTGACTGCGGTGTTACCGGCAGAAAAATAATTGTGGACACCTATGGTGGCCAGGGCAGCCATGGCGGCGGTTGCTTTTCTGGGAAAGATCCTTCAAAAGTGGATAGAAGCGCATCCTATATGGGAAGATATGTTGCTAAAAACCTTGTTGCATCAGGTATTGCAGATAAATGCGAGGTTCAGGTGGCCTATGCGATAGGTGTTGCCCAGCCGGTTTCTCTCCTTGTCGATTTCATGGGAACCGGAAGGATTTCCGAACCCAAAGCGATTGAAATTGTCAAACAAGTGTTTGATTTAAGACCTGCTGCGATTATCCGAACACTTGATCTGCTTCGTCCGATTTACAGGAAGACGTCATCCTATGGACATTTTGGAAGAAAAGACCCTGATTTTTACTGGGAAAGAACAGATAGAGCAGATCAAATAAAAGATCTGGCAGGAATATAGCTCTTATCCTGAATATTTTTTAGTTATATAAAAGCCGCCTGAACGTTTTGTTTTAAGTTTGCGCGGCTTTTTTTATTGACATCAACGATAGAACCCTGTATTTTTGATAAAAACAACACATCAATATATTTTGATATGCTAATTTATAATAATTTTTCATAGGAGTTATAAAATGTTACAATCAAGTAAAGACCCTTCATACATAGACCTTGACCTCAGTTTGAACTATAAGATTAAAGATATCTCCCTTGCAGAAGAGGGACACAAAGACATGCAGCTTTCGGAAAAGGAGATGCCGGGCCTGATGGCCATCAGAGAAAAATACGGCCCCCAGAAACCCCTTAAGGGATTGAAAGTCACAGGCAGCCTTCATATGACGATTCAGACCGCCATGCTCATTGATACTCTTTATGAACTGGGGGCTGATATCCGATGGGCATCCTGCAATATTTTTTCCACCCAGGATCATGCTGCGGCGGCTATTGCCGAAAAAGGATCAGCGGCTGTATTTGCATGGAAGGGTGAAACCATGGAGGAATTCTGGTGGTGTACGGAACAGGCATTGATCTGGCCGGATGGCTCAGGGCCTGATCTCATTGTTGATGACGGCGGGGATGCAACGCTTTATATCCACCAGGGAGTTAAAGTCGAAAATAATCCGTCGTTGCTTGACAATAAAACCAACAGCCTAGATGAAAAATGCCTGATGGACCGGTTGCGGGTGAGCTTTCAACAAGATCCAAAAAAATGGACCGTTATCGCAAAAAAAATCCGGGGTGTATCAGAAGAGACAACAACCGGTGTTCATAGACTCTACCAGCTGGCAGGAAAAAAAGAACTGCTTTTTCCTGCCATCAATGTCAATGATTCCGTGACCAAATCCAAATTTGATAATCTTTACGGATGCCGGGAATCCCTTGCCGACGGTATCAAAAGAGCAACAGATGTCATGCTTGCAGGTAAAACTGTTGTTATCGCCGGATATGGTGATGTGGGGAAGGGGTGTGCTGCCTCCATGAAGGGGTATGGCGCCATTGTATGGGTCACTGAAATTGATCCGATCTGTGCCCTCCAGGCAGCCATGGAAGGTTACAGGGTCGTGACGATGGAAGAAGCAGCGCCCTATGGTGATATTTTTGTGACAGCAACTGGAAATTATCATGTGATTAAAGGGGAACACATTGAGCAGATGAAGGACGAATCCATTATCTGCAACATCGGCCATTTTGATAATGAAATTGAGATGAGTTATCTGGATAACCATCCAAAAGCGGTGAAAACAAATATCAGACCCCAGGTGGATAAGTGGACATTGGCATCCGGTCGGTCGGTTGTTGTTCTTGCAGAAGGCAGACTTGTGAACCTTGGCTGTGCAACAGGACACCCAAGCTTTGTGATGAGCAATAGTTTTTCAAACCAGACGTTAGCTCAGATCAAACTGGCCAAAGAAGATCTTGAAATCAATGTCTATACATTGCCCAAGGAACTTGATGAAGAGGTGGCAAGACTTCATTTGAAAAATCTTTCCGTCACCCTGACCCAGTTAACCCAGGAACAATCGGATTATCTTGGAATTCCCGTCAACGGGCCTTATAAGTCAGATCTGTATCGGTATTAGATAAATGATAATCAAACTGACAGGTGTTTATGGCGCTTGCCTGATGCCGGTCAGTTTAATTTTTTAAACTGACTGAGAAATAGTTTTATTCTATTATTTCAATTTGTTATGTTGTTAGGAGACAATTCCAATAATTTTAAGGTTCAAGATTTTGAACTTTAGTGGGGTTAAATGGTAGAAAAAAATCATGGAAAAGTTGGAAAAATAAAAAAAAGGAAAAATATGTTTTTAATTATATAATAAAATCA
>JAHJLN010000044.1 GCA_018821715.1 Pseudomonadota bacterium
CCGCCATTCCTCTTTGAAGACCGTCAGTTACGTCCATGCCAATACATCTGACAACATTGTCACCCAAGTGCTGTGCCACTTCAATAACAAGATTGTCTTCCATGTCACCAATCGCCGGATTGGTAATTGTCAAAGCTGTCAGGACCGGCGGAAGTTTTCCGGGTTCAAACTCAACGTCAATAACAGCACCGAGTACCTGCGCTATTTTACCTATATTTTCAGCCATTTTTTTCTCCTATAAAGCTGTTTTCATATTAAGTATATCTTAATTCTATCCCTTAAGTGCTTCAGCACCGCCAACAATATCCATAAGCTCAGACGTAATAGACGCCTGCCTTGTTTTGTTGAATATAGTTTGAAGTTCTCCAACCATATCTTCGCATGCTTTGGTTGCATTTTCCATGGCTCTCATTCGAGCAGCATGTTCACTGGTTGAAGTCTGGAGCAGTGCATCATATATCTGAATGAAAATATTTTTCGGCAGCATCTCACCCAGCAGTGCATCAGAAGAGGGTTCACAGATATGTTCCGGAAGGAATCCTGCATCCTGTGCCACTTCTTTTTCTTCCACCACTTCATCCAAAGATGGAATGGGAAGAACTTTTTTTATGGTGGGTATTTGCCGTGCCATGTTTACAAACTTTGAATAAATCAGATATACTTCATCAACAGCGCCACTAAGGAAACTGTCTATCATTTTCTGTCCTGAAGCTGATGCCACGCCGAACTCAATATTCCCGCCCACAACACCGATGTACTGATCTTCAATGGGTTGGGGTTCTTTTTTTGCCCAGTCTCTTCCTCTTTTACCAAAACAGATAAAGGAGACATCTTTGCCTTCAAGCTCTGATTGAATTAATTTTTGAGCTTTTGCAATTATATTGTTATTAAAACCGCCACAAAGTCCTCTGTCAGATGTGCAGAGGATGAGCGCCACTTTTTTGACCTCATCACGGGGAACAAGCAATGGACTTGCATCCTCGCCGGATTTACCGGCAATACTGCCTAAAACTTCAGCAAATTTACCCGCATAGGGTTTAAATGCTTCCATTCTATTTTGAGCACCACGTAATCTTGAAGTGGCAACCATTTTCATGGCAGAGGTAATCTGTCTAGTCTTTTTTACGCTGACTATCTTTGATTGTACTTCTTTTAAAGTTGCCATATAATCTACCTTTACGCCTATAAGTTAGTAAATAATGTCACAAAAACATCCAAAGTTACTAAATAGTATCCTTGAATTCGTCGTCATAGGCTTCAAGGCATTGTTTCAGTTTGCTTTCAATCTCTTCTGTAATCATTTGTTTTTCCTGTAAACCGGAAAAAATTTCAGGGAAGCGATTTTCAACAAACGGATAAAGGCCGGCTTCATATTTAGAAACCGCTTCTCTTGGATATTTATCAATATATCCTTTGGTTCCTGCATAGAGTGCGGTTACCATTTTGTGCATTGGAAGCGGTTTGAACTGGGGTTGTTTCAAAAGTTCAACCAGTCTCTCACCACGGGTCAACTGTTTCTGGGTGGCGGCATCAAGATCCGATCCAAACGCGGCAAATGCCTCAAGTTCACGGAACTGGGCAAGATCCAGACGAAGGGTACCGGCAACCTGTTTCATTGCCTTTACCTGAGCTGCACCACCAACGCGGGATACAGACAATCCAACATCAATGGCAGGACGGATACCGGCAAAGAAAAGATCTTTGTCAAGGAATATCTGACCGTCTGTAATGGAGATAACATTGGTTGGAATAAAGGCAGATACATCACCTTCCTGGGTTTCAATGATCGGAAGTGCGGTTAAAGACCCTGCACCCTCTGCATCACTGAGTTTTGCAGATCTTTCAAGCAAACGAGAATGGTTGTAAAAAATGTCACCAGGGAAAGCCTCGCGTCCTGGAGGACGTCTGAGAAGCAAGGATACCTGACGGTAAGCAACTGCCTGTTTTGAAAGATCATCATAAATGATCAAAGAATGTTCGCCTTTGTCCCTGAAATACTCAGCCATGGCACATCCTGCATAAGGCGCCAGATACTGCATGGCAGCTGATTCTGACGCAGATGCAATAACCACTGTTGTGTATTCCATTGCACCATGCTCTTCAAGTGCTGCCACAACCTGAGCAACGGTTGATTTTTTCTGACCGCAGGCAACATAGATACATTTAATATCACTGTCTTTTTGAGCAATGATGGCATCAACGGCAACAGCAGTTTTACCAATCTGACGGTCACCGATAATCAGCTCACGCTGGCCACGTCCCACAGGGGTCATGCCGTCAATTGCTTTTGAACCTGTGTAGCAGGGCTCATGAACAGATTTTCTGGCGATAACACCAGGGGCAACCAATTCCATGTTCATATAAGTTTTTGCATTGATCGGACCTTTACCATCAACCGGCTCTCCGGTTGTGGTTACAACACGTCCCAAAAGTTCTTCACCAACAGGAACCGAAGCAATACGGTCGGTCCGTTTAACAATGTCACCTTCTTTGATTTTTTTGTCATCACCAAGGATAGCAACACCAACGTTATCTGATTCAAGGTTCAATGCAAGACCCAAGATGCCGCCGGGGAATTCAACCAATTCCATGGCTTTTACTTTTTCCAGACCATATACCCGGGCAATACCATCACCCGCCGAAAGAACAACACCTGTTTCATTCAGGTCGACTTCTGCAGCAAACCCTTTGATCTGGTCTTTTATTATTTGGCTTATTTCTTCTGCTTTAATTTCCATTAGACACTCTCACCTTTTTTTAATGTTTCTCTCATATTAATCAGCTGAGTTTTTACGCTGCCATCCAGAACAAGATCACCGATTTTAGTCACAACACCACCAATGAGACTAGGATCCTGCTCAACATTCAGAACAATATTTTTTCCGGTCATTTTTGACAACGCTTCTTTAATCTTGTCAACTGCGTCTTGCGACAGCTCAGTTGCAGAAACAATACTGGCCTTGACAACACCTTTAAGTTCATCTGCCAGATCATTATAATAGGAAGCAATTTCTCTTAAAAAACCGATTCGACCTTTATCAAATAAAAGTGTTAGGAATGACTTCATAATGGCTGACAAGTCAGTAGCAGCTAAAACTGCTTCTAAAACCTTTTTTCTGTTATTTTTATTATATAAAGGATTTGTCAGCGCTTTCTCAAAATCTTCCTGGGTATCAAAGAGCCCTACAACTGATTCAAGCTCTGCATTATAGTGTTCCGCCTGACCGTCTTCCTGGCCGATAAGAATCAATGCTTTGGCATAACGCCTTGAAACTGCTAAATTTTTCATTATGCCACCACCTTTTTCAAATATTGATCAACAAGTTGGTCCTGATCTTCGGGTGAAATGGAGGCCTTAATGACTTCTTCAGCTTTTTCCATGGCTTTTTCAACAATATCCTGCTGAAGTTTGGCTTTTGCAGATTTAAATTCTTGTTCTATACTGCGCTTAGCCATTTCTTCAAGTTTTTCAGCCTGTGCTTCAGCTTCAGCAAGAATTCTTGTTTTAGCTTCTTCACCCTGTTTAATATAATCTTCAACAATCTGTTTAGATTCCTGATCAAGATTTTTAAACTTGGCTTGATATTCGGCAAGTTTTTTTTGGGCATCTGCTTTTTTTTGTTCAAGTGATTTAATCTCATCTTCTATGCTTTTAGCACGGGATGAGAAGAACTCGGCAACCGGTTTTCTTGCAATAAAAAAACCGGCAACAGCAAGAATACCAAAATTCAATACTTTCCACCAGTCATTTAACAACCATGCATTATGCACTTCGCCCTGCCCGCCTTCTGACGAGGCCCATGCAAAACCGCATACTGCAAATACAAATGTGACAATCAAAAGAGCGCCTTGCAGCAGTTCTTTTTTCCTTCCTTGTTTTTTCATCAGCAAGCCCTCCCTAAAATCTTTTCACCGATGGCTTTGGCATATGCTTCAACCTCACCTTCCAGTACTTTACGGGCCTGCTCAGTTTCTTGGGCCACTTGCTTTTTGATATCAGCAAGGTTGGCCTGAGCTTTCTTGTTAATTCTGTCGATTATTTCCTTTTCCTCTTGAGATGCTTCTGCAACAAAGGCTTCTTTTTTTTGCAAACCTTTGGATCTGGCTTTTTTCAATCCGTCTTTGTAAGCATCTTCTCCGGCAACAAGGTCGCTTGCAGCTTTTTGGGCCCCATTTTGCATCCCTTCAATTTTTGCCTTTCTTTCAAGAAGAACATTACGGATTGGTTTGTACAGAACCAGATTGAGCACAAAAAGCAG
>JAHJLN010000402.1 GCA_018821715.1 Pseudomonadota bacterium
ATGCCGAGGGATAACTCAGTGCGGTAGACTGCTGTCTGCTTGGGGTCCGGTGGTTTTATAACTGCCGGGCCCTACCTCTATCCTGAGCAGGTAAAATAACCTGACATATTCTTGGGATCAGACCGCGACAATCAACAATGAGCACCGGAAAGTCCTAAAAATTTGGACCTGATCCGCTTCAGATGTTTTAATAAATGCTCTTTTCTTGCTTCCCCCACTTTCTTGGGTGCATTGGCCTTGAGTAATTCAGACAGGGATAAAAGGTCTTCTTTGATGGACAAAACTTCAGTATTCCACTCTTCATTGTGCATTTTCAGCATGTTAAAATACCATAATCGAAAGGTTAAAGAGTAGAGCCGGTCCGACATTTCGGTTAAGAACGGGTTGCCGGCTGCCTTGTAAAACAACTGCTTGATTCCCATATCCAAGTCGGCCAGGGTCTTGGGATCTTTATGGTCTAATAGCTTGTCACACTCAATGATCAGCTCATCCAGCCGGTTGAAATGCAGTTTTGTGAATCTTTCGGCTGCCATGGAACCGATGACGGCCTCTAATTCCAGCCTTGCCTGGAATACATTTGTAATGGTGTTAAGTTCCAGTTCCATTACCAGAATACCGGTACGGGGTAGAATTTTAACCAGGTGCTCCCATTCAAGTCGAAACAGAACCGTGCGAAGCGGCGTTCTGCTAACCCCAAATTCTTTTGCCAGTTCCTGTTCTTTTAGTATCTGTCCGGGCTCATACTTAAGATGGATGATTCGGTCGCGAAGTTTATTGTAAATATCTGTATTCATTTATAGGGTTTAAAATTTTGTTAATTGTTTATCATTAAATAACTGATCTTTAGTATACCTTTATGATACTGAACTATATGATTTACTAAAAGTATTGTCAAACTGTTTTAAAATATTGAATTTTTAGAGAGTAAAAATATATTGACTTTTGATATTTTTTTGGTATACCATAAAAATATCAAAAAATTTAATAACCATCAGGAGGTCTTATGGCCAAAAAAAATATTACTCACGGTCTTTGGGAAGCCACTGCCCTTTCCAAACCCCTGCTGACTGCCATAAAGGGAGATCAAAAAACAGATGTCGCTATTATTGGAGGGGGATATACAGGTCTTTCCGCTGCCTTGCATCTTTCAAAAATGGGCAAAGAAAGTATTGTGCTAGAAGCAGAAGATATAGGATTTGGAGGGGCAGGCCGTAATGTGGGGCTTGTTAATGCAGGACTGTGGTTGATGCCAGAAGAGCTGCTCCGGCTTGCGGGCCCTGAATATGGAGAAAAACTCATTGATGTTCTGGGAGACTCTCCTGATCTTGTGTTTGAACTGATAGATGAACATAAAATTGAATGTGAAGCCCTTCGGAACGGAACCCTTCATTGTGCAGATTCCAAAAGCGGTTATAAAGCACTTCAGCAGCGCGAAGAACAATGGCTGAAACGCGGGGCACCTGTTCAGCTTCTTGGTCGGGATGAAGCAGCGTTACAGACCGGAAGCAATTCATTTTATGGTGCATTACTGGACAAACGTGCCGGGACCCTTCAGCCGTTGTCCTATGCCTATGGCCTTGCTAACGCAGCATTAAAGGCCGGGGCGCAATTGTATGGAAAATCCCCTGTGATCCGGTATGAAAAAAATAAGGATGGGTGGAAGCTTATCACGCCAACAGGCACGCTGAAAGCAAAATCGGTCATTATTGCCGTTCATGCCTATCCGGGATATGCATATACATCGAATAAAAAATCAATGGTATGGATGAATTTTTTCCAGTTTGCCACACCGCCGCTTTCAAAAGAAGTTTTAAAAACCGTATTACCAGGGCGTCAGGGTGCATGGGATACCAATCTGATCTTGTCTTCCTATCGTCTGGATGCTGCTGGACGGCTTATCGTGGGCAGTGTGGGGACGGTTGAAGGATTTGCCTATGATCTTCACGAAAACTGGGTGAAAAGAACGATTGCAAAAACATTTCCACAGGTTGGAGAACAGCCGCTCGAATACGGATGGTATGGCACCTTTGCCATGACCACCAATCATATCCCCAGATTCCATGTGATGGATAAAAACATGGCAATGATCACCAGTTACAATGGCCGGGGAATCGGTCCCGGGACCGTGTTTGGAAAACTTTTGGCTGAGTATATCACCAAAGGATCTCCTGAAAATATCCCATTACCCATTTCAAAAATGAATCCCATATGGTCTCGACCTTTTTGGGGACTCTTTTATGAAACCGGTGCAAGATTGTATCATTTTCTCCAGAGAAGGATTTAAATTAAGTTTGGGGGCTATTTTCAGGGGCAGGGTTCATAATGGCCTTACGTCCTGGTTTTACAGATAGACCATCTGCTATCTAACCGGGACGATTTCCAGCCAGTACCCGTCCGGGTCTTTGATAAAATAAATTCCCATATCTGTATTTTCATAGCAGATACACGCCATTTTTTTTAAGATTGCAGAATAATTCAATTCATTCCAAAATATCCAGGCAAGGTCAAGAAAAAAGCGTTAATATCAATTCTATGCTGAATAATTTTATTTAATTTGATATACTGCAAAAGTTCATTTTTTTAGGAGTTGCTCTTGGCATCCGTAAACTGGTCAATTATATTTGGTATTTTTTCTTTTATTGCAGGCATTGTCTCTGCATCAATTGCCATATATCTGTCCCCCCACTGGAAGAATAAAAGTGCAAGAATCTTAATGCTTTTAATGGTTGCGGTTGCCGCATGGTCCTTTACCTATGGAATGGAATTTATCAGTCCGAACATGGGGTTAAAGCTTTGGTGGGTAAAAGCTGAGTATTTTGGAGCTGTGTGGATCAGCATGCTTCTGTTTAGTTTTATTTTAACGATTTCAGGCAAAAAATGGCAGTTAAACAAAACCGGATATGCGGTGTTGAGCATTGTTCCGCTTGCTATGATTTTTTTGGTATTAACAAACAACGAGCACCATCTGATATGGCGCTTTGCCTGGCTGGATTTGAGCGGCAAGGCATCAGCCATGGCATACATCAGAGGTCCGGGATTCTGGGGATTTGTAGTTTTTTCCTATAGCCTGCTTCTTTTGGCAACTTTTATTTTAATACAGTCCCTGATATCAGCCCGTGGTATTTTTAGAAAGCAGCTGGTCACAGTACTGGTCGGTGTTGCATTCCCATGGGTTTCCAATATTATATATCTGTTTGGCTTTGAAAGCTTAAAATTTCTTGACCTGACCCCGGTGGCATTTACCATCGGCGGGATTGCTTTTTCATGGGGGTTGCTGCGATACCAGATGTTGAGCTTGATCCCTTTAGCCCGAGAGACATTGATAGACAGTATGGGTGATCCGGTCATTGCATTGGACATGAATGATAGAATCCTGGATGTGAACAGATCGGCACAAACCCTGCTTAAAATAAATCAAGTAACGCCTGCACACAATACGTTAAAAGATGTTTTCCCGATTCTTCATGACCAGGTTGCAAAATACAGACATCAGGGTTCGGTTGAGGTTGAAATATCATTCGGTGTTGAAACTTTACCAAAACAATGGAACTTCAGACTTTTTCCTTTGTTAGGCAGAAAAGAAAAGCATATTGGATGGTTGATTATTCTAAGGGATATTACTTCCAGAAAAAAGGTTGAGACTGCGCTCAAAGAGAGTGAAAGAATTCACAGGATAATACTGGAAGCATCGCCCAATCCCATTGTGTTTTATAATGAAATCGGTGAGGTTACCTATCTTAATCCTGCCTTTAAGCGGGTGTTTGGGTGGAGCCTTTCCGAGCTTCTCGGCAAAAGAATTGATTTTGTCCCAGAGGAAAACTGGGAGGAAACAAAAAAAGCATTACAGAATACTTATGACCAGCCTGAAGGGAATCATAATTTTATTACCCGCAGGTATACAAAAGCAGGAGATATCCTTGATGTCAGCATTAATTCTGCCTTCTACCGTTCAAAGGACGGAAGTCCTTCGAGTATGGTTGTCAATTTTACGGATATTACCAAAATCAAGAAAACAGAGCGGGAGCTGATAAACACAAAGAATTTTATTAGAAGTATCATTAATTCAATGCCTTCCATTCTCATCGGATTGAATACCAAGGGCTGTGTGATGCAATGGAACGCAGAAGCGGAACGGTTAACCGGGGTGCTTGCACACGAGGCGGAAGGCTGTCTGCTCAAAGATGTGTTTCCACAGCTTTCCGGTCATATCTCCAATGTAAGGCATACCATAGAAAAACAAACCATAAGAAAAGAAGCAAAGGTTCATCTTGCAATAGGCTCAAAGGTTATTTTGACGGATATTACAATGTATCCAATTATATCGGATGGTGTTCAGGGCGCTGTCATCCGGGTGGATGACATCAGTGAACGGGTCAGGATCGAAGAAATGATGGTACAATCTGAAAAAATGCTGTCTGTTGGCGGTCTTGCAGCAGGCATGGCCCATGAAATAAACAATCCTCTTGCAGGGATACTTCAAAATATTCAAGTTATCCAGAACCGCCTGAGCAAAGATCTGCCGGCCAATTTAACGGCAGCAGAAGCCTGTGGGATCAACCTTGAAAATTTAAAGGCTTACATGGAAAAAAGAAATATTTTTTCCATGATGGAACTTGTCAGATCTTCGGGTCACAGGGCTGCCCAGATTGTTGAAAATATGCTGTCTTTTAGCAGAAAAAGTGATCATCGTAAATCCACCCACTATCTTCATGACATCATGGATGCCACCATCGAACTGATTAAAAGCGATTACAGCATGAAAAAACAATATGATTTCAGGTCTATTGAAATTGTAACAAAATACCAGGAAAATGTTCCGCCGGTCAATTGTGAAAAAAGTGAGATCCAGCAGGTGTTTTTAAATCTTTTGAAAAATGGGGCTGAGGCCATGACCGATGCTGGTATCTCCTCTCCCAGGTTTACGTTCAGGTATTTTCGTCAAGCCGATCAGGTGGTGTTTGAAATAGAAGACAATGGACCCGGCATTGATCAGAAAACCAAAAAAAGAATATTCGAACCCTTTTTTACTACCAAGGATGTGGGTGTCGGCACTGGGTTGGGATTATCTGTTTCCTATTTTATTATTACAGAAAACCATAAAGGTGTTCTATCGGCTGAATCAACTTCCGGTAAAGGGACAACCTTTATCATAAAGCTTCCCATTAAACCTGTAAAAAATACGCTTTAGTTTTCAACAGGATTAATATAGTATGAGCGGTGCTGATATGTTCAGATATTGGATAGATCCCTCATCTAATAACAAACAGGACGCATGCAAAGGGCAATATGGAGAGTGAAAAACAACAGTTAACAAAAGCAGATGTGCTTTTATTAAAATCCAGGTGGAATCAACCAGGTCCTGAAGGAAAAGGAACGGCACTGCTCCATATGATCCAGCGCCTGAAAGCCGAATGCAGAAAACATGCCCCGCAGCGACCCCTGAGACTTGATTTAAGGGGGATTACCTTGTTCCATGAAGACCTTTCCGGTCTTGATTTTTCCGGGTATGACCTGTCATACGCCACCCTAAACCGGTCGAATTTAACAAGCACAAATTTAAGTTATTCAATATTATGCATGGCAAGTCTTGAACAAACCACTCTGGATGAATGTGAGTTTATCGGGTCTGATTTAAGCCATGCCAGCCTGAATGAATGCAGTGCAAAAAGATGCGGGTTCGGTGGAGCGGATCTTTCCAATGCACGCATGATCAATGCAGATTTAAGTGATGCCACTTTAAGCCGGTCAAAATTGATTCATGCAGATATGAGAGCTTCCAACTTAAAAAATGCAAGGCTTTCAGAAGCGGATCTGTCCTGGGCAATTTTTACGCGGGCCAACCTTCTGGAAAGTGATTTAAAGCAAAGTAATGTTTTGGGAACAAATTTTGAGCTGGCGGATATGCAGGGCTGTCGACTTTTAGGCATAAAAAACTTTAAAAAGGCAAAATGGATTGGTGCAGATATCAGAGGTCTGGACTTAAGGGGCGCATATCTTGTCAGACGGTATATTGCTGATGAAAATTACCTGTATGAATTTCAGACAAGCTCGCGGTTTCACAGGGCCATATATTTATTGTGGTGGGCGTCTTCCGATTGCGGAAGAAGCCTTCTTAGATGGTTTGTCTGGCTGTTTTGCGTCACGTTGATGTTTGCTGCCATCTATACACAGGTGGACATAGATTTCGGTAAACACGTGACCTCATTTTCCCCCATATATTTCAGCTTTGTTACATTGACAACACTTGGATACGGTGATGCGGTTCCTTCCTCTTTAACAGCACAGATTTTTGTGACATTGCAGGCCATCACGGGATATATGGGACTGGGCGGACTGTTGAGTATTTTAGGCAATAAAATGGCCCGGCGGGCAGAATAGATCAAATTTAAGGTGGGGTATGTTTTCGTTTTTTAAAAATAAAGTGGATCCAAAAGCAAAATTAAAGAAAATACTAAAGGGATATCAGCTTCCCTCTTTTCCTGCAGTGGTCATGCAGATCCTGCAGAAAATCAGAAGCCCTTATTCATCAGCTTCAGATGTGGCACAATCTCTTTCCCTTGACCCCGGGCTTTCAGTACGTCTTCTGGGAATCGCCAATTCTGCTGCATTTTCACCTATTAATAAAGTTGAGAACTTAACCCAGGCCATCGCTCTTGTGGGGATGTCTCAACTGGAATCCCTGGTTCTGGGAGTCGGGGTTGCCAAAGGTATTCCAAAGCAGATGTGCCAGTGGCATGACCCGGCAGCGTTCTGGCTGACATCGGCTAGACGCGCAATGCTGGCCCATGCCCTTGCCCAGATTCTCTGCCCGGCAAAAGAATCAGAATGTTTTACTGCAGCCTTTCTCCAGGATATGGCCCTGCCGTTTCTTGCCTGCCACAGAAGTGAGGAGTATGATTCGATTTTTAAAAAATGGCATCTTGAAGGAGGCGACCTTGCTCAATTGGAACGAGAAGTTCTGGAATGGGATCATGCAGAAGTTGCCACATGGATTTGCAGTGAATGGGGACTTCCTGAAAACATTGCCCTGGCCATAAAAAATCATCACACCGCCACAGTTGAGGAGGATCATGAAACCCTGGGACCGGTCAGACTGGTTTCCATTTTAAGGGAGGATGATTCAAATGATGGTGTGGATGAAATGATTGCCAGAGCAGAAGAATTATACAATATTTCCCCAGATAAGATGCAATCCATTATTGCCCCCAGTTTTGAACAAGCCAAGGATCTTGCCCGGATGATTGTCTAACCAATCTGTCTTGTTTGAAAAAATTGCGGCAACTTTATGGTGTTGACAGGATAGACAATAGATGTGACCGGTTGCACAGATGGATTGATCATGGATAAAAAAAAGCATGAAACAGATAAAACACGGATCAGTCTGTATCCATTTTCTGGATTTTTTACTCAGGTTTGCCAATGAAAAGGGATTGGATGCCAAAGCACTTATCTTAATGGCAAGGCTGGACCCCCATGTATTTGAAGATCAGGATTCCAGAATGCCGGCGGTAACATTCATGAAGGTATGGAATCACATTGCCGACTATTGTGAAGACCCGCATTTTGGTCTGCATCTTGGAAGTCACCTTACCCATTTCCCGTTCAGCCATATTGTTTTTTCGGTGATGCTCAACGATAGAAACCTGTTGTCTGCATTAAAAAACATGATCCGATATCACAACCTGATGTCTGACCTTATTTCCCCCCGCCTTTTTGTTGATGATAAAACCGTTGTTTTTTCCATAGAAAAACAAGACGATGATATTCCGGAAAAAAGACAATATTCTGAATTTATATTTGCCATGGTGTTAACGTTTTTACGTTATTTAAATGCTGGAAAAACAGACCCTCAAATCGTGCGGTTTTCACATGGAAAACCAGATGATTTTTCTGAACAGACGAATTTTTTTAAATCCAAAATAGTATTTGGAGATAAAAAAGATGAGATGGTATTGCAAAAAAGCCTTCTTGAGTCAAAAATCAATTTGGCAAACCCTGATATTTCAATGGTTGACATAGCATTTCTTTTAGGATTTTCAGAGCAGAGCGCTTTTATTCATGCATTTAAAATCTGGACGGGTCAAACCCCAAATGGCTACAGAGTGTCTGTTGCCAAACAATAATGTCCCTGTTAAAAACAGGATAGTTTTTTATTTTAAATCAGGAGAAAACAACCATGGCGTTTCAACCTTTGGATCCAGAGTTTGAACAAAAGGTGAGATCAAGCTTTTCAAGGCAAATGTTCATGGAGTTTCTCCATGCAGAACTGATTAAAATTGAACCTGGATTTTGTGAAATTCATGTGCCGTACAGAAAAGAACTGACACAACAGCATGGTTTCTTCCATGCAGGTGTTATGGGTACCATTGCCGACAATTGCGGCGGATATGCTGCTTTCAGCCTTATGCCAAAGGATGCATCCGTATTAAGTGTTGAATATAAGCTCAATTTACTTGCTCCGGGAAATGGTGAACTTTTAACAGGGCAGGGAAGGGTAATCAAGCCCGGTAAAAATTTGACCATTTGCTCCACTGAAATATTTATCCATAAAAATAAGGTTAAAAAACTGTGCGCAACATCTTTAATGACCCTGATGACCATGCATGGGAAAAAGGACAGATAAAATATTTCAAAGGGGAAAAATTATGGGCGTTTTAGTTTTACATCTTGGGTCTTAGCCAAAGAGGGATGTTTAAATCGATCAATCCTCCATAAAGGCAAGTAATTATTTGGGAAACATGTGTTCTGTTAAACATTAAGGGTAAATTCCCCATGAGATTTTTTATCCCATTTTCCCATCTGTCAAATAACCTATACCTTAATTTACAGAAATATCCTTAATTTTAAATAGCATAGGAGAAAATATGACATACTACTCTGATCTTTCATCTTATGAATATATTAAATCCAAGGCTAAGAGTAATATATTAAATATTGGATGGCTTGATAAAGACCATCAGTTTAATAAAGGAAACATTGATAGTTTTTTACTGAAAAAAATTTTCAACTTGTGTAGAAATGCCGTTAATAAAACAAGAGGTTATCATTTGTGTCCATTTTGCAATGACCCTTCTTTTGGGGTTACTGTTGAAATTAATGACGAGAAAATTGTATTAGGATCGGCAGAAATTTGGGTCAAAGGTGAAAATGATAAAATATATTCTGCTCCCGATTTGATATACCATTATATCAATGAGCATTCTTACCTGCCACCGAAAGAATTTTTAACTGCTATTAAACGTGGATGAGTAAGACGGGACCCATTAAAGGGCGGGCCAGGAAATAAAAGGTCAGGTCTTGAAGAATAATGTTTTGAGCTATTTTATGCCTGAGCCCCTTTAAGAAAAGTATCAATAGTTTTAAGGAGAACCTTTTGCTGTGATGGCGGAAGGTTCTCTATTTTTTTCATTCGCCGGGTCAGCTTCAGACTCGGCTTGCCGCTGGTGGCAGCGGGAGTAAACCCTAAAAGGGTCAATTAAAGCACAAAGCTATATCTCATTTAAGAAAACTTCAAAAGTTACCAGGGAGAATTAAAAAATATTTTAAGCATCCTAAAATTACTTATGCTGGGGCGGCTATTTGATTGCCGGATTAATATATAGAGCAGTTTAATATCTCATAGCAAAGCTTGCACTTTCTCGATATTTGGCAACTCTTTTGTCATACATCTGGGTCGTCTTTATCTGAGAATGCCCCACGGTTTTTTGAACCGCCTCAATGGGACAATTGTTCTCCAGGGCCTGGGTGATAAACGTCGCCCGGGCAGAATGCGGGGTAACCCCATCCAGCACCGCCAGCTTTGCATACTCTTTAAACAGATAATCAATGGTCTTCCGACTCAGCTTCCTGTTCTTATCCGATGTGCCAGGCGCATGCTTGACCGGTAAAAATAAAAAGCTATCCTTTTCATTTTCATGGCCGGCCATTCTCAAATATTCTCTCAAAGCAATCTGCAGTTCATTATGAATGGCCAGGCGGTTTCGTTTGCCGCCTTTGACCCAGAAGTCCAGGACATAAAATCCTTGTTCCTGGTAAAAGTCTTTAACTTTCAGCGTACAGACCTCAGAAACCCTGCAGCCGGTAAAAAATAGTGTGCTAAGTATGGCCTTGTCTCTTAAACCCTGAAGATTGAACGGGTCCGGAGCATCCAGCATCTTCCGGACTTCCTCCGGAGCCCATACTTTTGCCTCAACCCGGTCGGAGTTGACCCGCATACGTCGAATGCCCTGGGCCACATTAATTTTAACCACCTGTTTATCGATCAGGTGATTAAACAAAGAAGAGATGGCAGACAAACGGTTATTAATTGTTCTGGGACTGTTCCCCTGGTCCTGGAGATATTTTTTAAACGCTATCACATGTCCGTGATTAATTTCTCGCAATTCTTCCGGAGAAGAGATCCCGATAAAGGACAAAAAAGAATGAATGGCTTTATCATATGTTTCAATAGAATTGTTAGAATTAAAATTAGCTTTCCACAGCAATTCTTCCGGGATCTCTTTTAAGGCCTTAAAACAGAAATTTTATTTTGTGATCCGGATATGATGTCTTGATTCATTTTTTATCTCTGCCTAATTTTGGGTTCATGATCGTTTGCATAAAAGATTTTCTTATCCGATCATGTTTGTCTTGACGTGATTATAATGATCGGATACTATAAAAATTATGAAATCCGATCGTATTCAAAAATTACTGGCCAGAATCGATGAGGGCAAGCGATTGATCGACAAGTTCCGACCACTGCCATCGGTAGTGGTGTCACGCTTGCAAAAACAGTTCATGCTCGAATGGACCTATAACTCCAATGCCATCGAAGGCAATACCCTAACTCTGAGAGAAACCAAGATAGTCCTGGAAGAAGGTCTGACAATCGGGAGTAAAAGCCTGAAAGAGCATTTAGAGGCCATCAATCACAAGAAGGCCATTGCCTTTGTAGAAGAGCTGGCGGCATCTCGGGCCATGATTACGGAAAGAAACATTCGCGAAATCCACAGCATAGTATTAAAAGAAATCGATACCAAATATGTTGGCTGTTACCGGGATATTCAGGTCAGAATCACCGGAGCCACCCATGTGCCACCGGATCCGTTTAGGGTGCCGGATGCCATGCGCGATTTTGCAAAAAAAAGGCTAACACAGAACAAGACCCATCCGGTGGAACAAGCGGCTTTGGCCCATCTGGACCTGGTGGGGATTCATCCATTTGTAGATGGCAACGGCCGGACCTCGCGGTTGCTGATGAATCTGATCCTGATGAAGCACAGCTATTTTCCGGCAATCATTTTAAAAAATGACCGCAAGCGTTATTACACCGCCCTGGATAAAGGCCATTCAGGCAAACCTGATGATTTTATTTTTTTTGTCGGCCGAGCTCTGGAGCGAACCATCTATCTATATTTGGAGGCCATACCCGAAGTCAAAACCCATTTTATGACCTTGGCTGAAGCGGCCAAACTATCCCCGTATTCCCAAGATTACTTGAGTATTTTGGCTCGGCGGGGAACACTCCCGGCTTTTAAGATCAAACGTAATTGGATGATCACCCAGGAAAGCTTACAAGAGTATGTCAAAAACCATAAAAATTAGATGGGATACACGCCAGTTGTTGATGACAAAAAATGGATGTCGGGTTATATTGGGTAAAATTAAACATTTAGGGAGAGCATCTTCTTTGAACGAAGAACAAAAAAAAGAAGTTGTTAATTTGGTTGAAATAAGAATGCCGAAGACTGAAGTTGCTAAGCAGTTCGGGATAAGTCGGCAAACTTTGTATAATATTTTAAAACAAAATAGGGGATTTAATGAAAGCAAAAAGCTTGGCTGATAAATGGAGGATAGAGAACGGTCACTCTGACAAGGGCGGTGTGATCATAATTTTCCGTGATGAGGGACAAGGTTGGGTCAATGAATTATGCGACCCTCAAGCCTGGCAGCCAATTTCAGGGTAAATTCCCCGCCATCATTTCAATTCCTTCCATTTAATTCCCTTAAACAATTTTAAAATCATATATAATCCCCTCTATTTAATTCGCCCCGTAACTACTTTCAGGTGGGATTATGGAGCCAGTTCCCTGTGCAGGTTGCAGCACTTTTTTTATCCCCAGAAACAAATGTCAGATATTTTGCTCAACCCTGGATTGTCAGCAAGTTAGAAAAATTCTTTGGCATAAACAAAAACTTGCAACTGATCCAGAATACAAAGATAGACGCGGTAAAAAATTTTATCACTTCAGTACAAAGCAATTCTCCATGATTGCAAAAATGGACTCGGGGACATGGGATAAATGCCAATTGAAATATCAATCGGAATTTCACTTTTTTTTGTTAGCTGAACTCAAAATCAACTGTTTTAGCTTTCAAGAATGTTTTTTCATTGGGCAGCAGCCAGGACAATACGACCATGATGACGGCAATGGTAGCAATACAAACATAGGTCCAGAAGAAGGTTCCTGTTGTTGTCTTAAGTAAGCCACTGACAAAATCCCCTATCATGCTGCCGAATCCAAGCATTACATTGCCCATTCCGAAAACGATCGTTGATTGTTCGATGGCTGTAGTTTTAGAAATATATGCGGGTACTAAACCGAAAATTGCGTAAAATGCCAGACCAAATGCGATGCCTGCAATAATGAGATGATAGAAAGTCGTATGAAGGCAGATCAGTATGGCTGCCAATACCAGTAAAGAACCTGTGATAGTCAGGGCAAAGCGAATTCCGGTCTTGTCGGATAAGGCACCTATTGCAAATCCGCTACCCATCCCCACAAAACCGATTATTGACCAGATCCTGCCTGCTGCTTCAACCGGAAACATGAGTTCATCCCTGATGAATGGGACTAAATATGTCTGGAAGGGAGTACAGGATAAACCGCAAAAGAATAATAACAGCCAGATAATAATATTGGTACGCGATATGATTTCTTTATTCTTCTTCAGGGAAAAATTTTGGGGTTTCAGGGTCTTTTTAGATGGCATCTCTGACATGGAAAAGATTCCGGTTGAAGCCAGGCTGAAGAATGCCAGGACTGTTATAAGAAGAGTGGCTATGCCAACTGCAAACCAGACATAACTCCAATGATAATGGGTGATAAAAAAAGGGGCTATCAGTCCGTTGATAAAAACACCATAGCTGGTACCACTGGACATCAGGCCCAGTACTTTGGAACGGTGTTGAAATGGAATATAATGACTGACAACAGCCACCATGGGCACCCAGACAAAAGCAGCGCAACTGCCTAAAATAATTAAAAGTCCGCCGATCACCCATATGTTTTTTGCAAATCCTAATAGTATCAGGCATAATCCGCAAATAAATACTGACCCTAATATGATCCTTCCTGCACCCAGGCGTGGTGTCAGAATGCCGCTGGATAATGCCGCCGCTAAGTAGGCCAATTGAGCGCTGCCTGTTATAATACCGACTACCAGGTAGTCAAACCCGATGTCTGCTTTCATATCCGGAACAATAACGGAAAAAAGGTATCTCCCAAATCCATAGGTTACAGCAATAAAAATGGTAAAAAAAAGGGTGATTATAATGGTTTTGCTATGATCAGTTGGGTCGGAAATGGTTTTATAAGGATTTGTCATGGGGTATTTCCTGTCAGTTCTAATCGTTCACGGATCATAGCAATACTTGTATCTGTAATGGATACGTCCACATTGATAATGTTTTTATCTTTTCCCGCCAGTTTTATAACCTGATCATAAACATGATGGGTGGCAAATATGATATCACATCGTGAGAATAGCTGTTTCAGACGTTTAGAATCGTCAGCGCCTGCCCAGATCGTATTGAGGGTGATTTGGCCTGAGAGATGAACACTTTTACAGGTTGATTCTGCAGCAGCATTGTTTACACAAATGAACCCTACGGTTGTTCCTTTGGGTAACCCGATCATATTGTTGAGAACCCGGATTACAGGTGTCAGAATAACACCTGCCACCTCCACATTGGCGTTTCTCGCAAAGGGCAGGATTGATTCGACATAGTTAATGCTGGTGACCACTAAATCAACATCTGAAAGACAGGATGCGGTGAGTTCAGCATCTTTTGCAATATCTTCAATGAGCAGGCTCCGTGTTTCAACATTTAGTGTTGACTCAAGTTTTTGCCCCACTTCTTTTAAGGTTAATTTGTTACACCAGACCAGCAGGATCCTTTTCTTTTTTTCACTGGGAAGCCTGGCCATGGAACTGAAAAATTCTTCTGTGATTTCTTCATTGGTAAAACCTAAGTTTCTGGCCTTGATAAATGTTTTATCCATCAAAGATTTCAGTGTGTTTGTAGGTCTGGTCACCATTCCTCTATTAACCATGGTGCCGGCCCCTCTGTTACTGGTTAGAATGCCTTCGGCTGATAATTCTGCGTAAATACTGGCCACGGTATTTCTGTTAATGGATAAAATTCCGGACATATCATTGCAAGACGGCAAAGATTGCCCGGGAAGAAGTATGCCTGAATTAATCATTCCCCTTATCTGCCGTTTCAGTTGATTCTTGATGGACAATGGCAGATTTTTATTAATATTAAATTTCATATTGTCCTAATACACTATGTAATTAAAACAAATCAATAGTTTTTTTAATTTTCCGTCCATTTTTAGAAATATCCAGATTATGTTGGATCTAAAAGTTAAAAAATGAGGCTGGTTTGAATCCAGGCTCAAAAAGGGGGGTATTTTGAGCAGTCCCTCGAAACTGCCTATTTTCAATTTGGCAAATTTTTATCCAGGATAGGGATCTTTCGTAAAGATGTTTTAGAACAAATGGGTAAAACATATACCCCGGTTATTGGAAATAATATTTTAAAAAAATAACAGCATAATTGAATTGCGGTCTTTTAAGTTGTCAGACTTTATAAGTCTCCCCAGCAAAGCC
>JAHJLN010000045.1 GCA_018821715.1 Pseudomonadota bacterium
CAAGAGAAAAACACATCTCCATGTTGATGTGTTGATTGTGATTTGCCATCTGGTCATACTTTGTGCCGAATTCTCCAGAGCATACGATTTTGGGTGTTTTTTAGTGTTTTGCCGAATTAATAGGGTTTTTTGGAGAAGGTTATAGGGTCTTTTTTCCAAAATCCTTGTTCTGCACACCATATATAAATTTTTTTCTTATGACCCCACAGGTAAACTCTGCAAAATCAAAATAGACTTCGCCACATTGTTGACATACCCATGCCGGGACTTCATCCAATGTTAAATGATATCTTTTTATCAATATGAAAGGGTGCAACACCTTTATTCATTGTTTCCTGGCAATGCAGACACTTCATGATTTTTTCCTTGTTTTAAAATTTTCTTCCCAATCCTGTTTGTCCGGCAGATAGGCCGTTATGTACTCTTGACGCTTGCTATTTTTTAGCATGAGACTTCCAAGTGCTTTGGACGGTATCGCGCATGACCACCATAAGGCCGGCCATTCTTTGGGCGTATACCTTTTGAGGGCCTGGAGAACATACCGATGAATTTTTTGCCGGGAAGGCCGCTTGAGACGGATGATTAAAATGCCGTGGTGGGGTTCATCCCGGTGATTGTAAACCCTTTGTCGGTTGTGATCAGGAGACATTGCAAATCCTGGGCCTTTTGCCATAACACCTCATCGGTGATGCCCTGATCATCAGTTCCACGGATATCTATGACCTCATAACACTGAAGGACAAGTTCTTTTACAGTTGAAAGCGGGATATTCTCATCAACAAAAATTTTCATGTGGCATGTTCAATAGGGGTAATCTGTTCCTCTGCAAGGGATGCTGCGTAATCCAGGCAGGCATAGATATCATCCTGTTTAAGTGATGGGTAGTCTTCCAGAAGTTCTTCGATTTTATCCCCGCCGGCAAGCATTCGGATGATCTGGTGGACAGGGATCCTGGTCCCTCTGACACATGCCTGGCCGTGGCATATTTTAGAATTTATTGTAATTCGATCGTACATATAAGCTCCTTATAAACCTGTTGCATAGGTTTTTCTTGCTTTGGCATCCCTGAGTAAACTGTCAATGACGTGGATGATGGTTTTTCTGTCCTGATTTTCAAGTTTTTCAATTTCAATAATCCGATTGAGTATTGACCTGTCTTTAATATCGGTCAATGTGCTGGTATCATCCACAAGATAATCCAGGGTAACACTGAAGATATTTGCCAGTTTCTTTGCCACTTCAACGGATGGGGTCATCTCTCCACGTTCATACCTTCCAATGATCGGGCCGCTTGTTCCTAATTTTTTTGGCAAGCTGCTGCTGGCTCCATCCATGTTCTTTTCTTAAGTTTAACATTTTTTCTGAAATTGACATTATATCACCTAAAGATATTATTTATTATTGTTTTTAAGGCATTTTATCAATTATTCAGCATTAAAAGGTATTAGTCAAGCCTGATAAATGCTTAACATGATAGAATCGAATCGGCCGTATAAAGGCGGCCACAGACCTTAAAGCCCATGCAGAGTCCAAAGGAATCCGCTTAAAAAAGAACGGCAAAGACCGCATTATTCCCATCGGGAAAATAACCTGCCGATACCTTGAAAATTATATCAAGTGCGTCAGACCGGCCCTGATTCGAGAGCCGGGCAATGATTATTTGTTCCTGTCACTGAGAAGCCGACAGCTATCAAAAAATATAGTCTGGGATCTGGTCAAAAAATATGCAAAAAAAGCCCGGATAAAAAAAATGTTCATCCCCATACGTTCGGCACACCTGTGCGACAGGCATGTTAAGGAACAAGGCTGACATCAACACCATCCGGGAGATCCTGGGCCACCCGTCATTAAACACCACACTGATTTACACCCACCTGACCATTATGGACCTGAAGGCTGTTCATAAAAAATGCCATCTCAAGACAGGACGCAGGGTCATCGCATGTAAAAAAAACAAAATTGACTGTGGATCATTTTATCTTTATCAACAAGACCCGGCCACTTCAGGGTGAGGGGGGTTCCGCTAAATCATAAGCAGTCGTCCTGACTGCTTATGAAGCGGAAACGGCCGCCGCCTTCAGTCCTGAAACGGTCAGCCATTTACGCCGCTACACCCCCCTCACCCTGAAGCCGCCTAATCTTCATTGATTCTAAAATCAATGCTAACTATTTGATATTATTATAAATATTTTTTATCTAGACTTTTGTTTATTTTTGAGATAAATATTGGCAATAAAAACAAGGAGTTGCCAATGCATGAAAAATCAATAGAATATTTTTTCAAAAAAATAGAGGATCACCGGCACCATAATAAGCTTCATAAACTGATAGATGTCATCATTATTGCCATTTGTGGGGTGATTGCCGGAGCCGATACGTATGAACAAATCGAAAACTTCGGTAAAAAGCGGAAGAAATGGCTTACAAGATTTCTGGAGTTGCCGCATGGGATACCGTCACATGATACATTTGGCAGGATTTTTGAGAGGATGAACCCCGATGAATTTCAAAATAGTTTCAAGCGCTGGATCGGATCTGTAACAGAGCGGACAAAAGGCCAGGTAATCGCAATAGACGGAAAAACTTTGAGACGCTCCCATGATCGGTCCACTGATAAAAAAGCCATTCATATGATCAGTGCGTGGGCATCCTCTAATCAAGTGGTTCTGGGTCAACTGAAGACCAAAGAAAAATCAAATGAGATCACAGCAATCCCCACCCTTTTAAAGTTGCTTGATGTATCCGGATGCATCATAACCATAGATGCCATGGGAACACAAAAAAAGATTGCCGAAACAATTGTGGAAAAGGATGGTGACTATATTCTTGCCGTGAAAGAGAACCATAAAACCCTGTATGATGATACGGCATTGTTTTTCAAGAAAATGGAAAGCATGAAAAAAGAAGGGTTTGCCTTTGATGAATACGAAACAATAGACGGGGACCATGGCCGGATTGAGACCCGAAAATATGTAATGACGTCTGATATTGACTGGCTTCATGACAAAGAAAACTGGGTCGGGTTAAAAAGTCTTGGTATGGTGGAAAGCAGCCGTGACATAAAAGGTGAATGCAGTCATGAGAAACGGTATTACATATCAAGCCTTGACTGTGATGCTAAAAAATTTGGAGATGCGGTTAGAAGCCACTGGGGGATAGAGAACTCAGTACATTGGGTATTGGATATAGCGTTCCGGGAAGATGAAAGCAGGATAAGAAAAGGGTCAGCCCCGGAAAATTTTGCTGCAATACGGCACATTGCTTTGAATTTATTGCGGAACAATAAAACATTCAAAGGCAGTGTGAAAAGCAAACGGTTGAATGCGGCTATGGATACG
>JAHJLN010000403.1 GCA_018821715.1 Pseudomonadota bacterium
CAAGAGTGTGTGTGAAAAGTCAACAATTTTCAACCACAGATAAATTTCAATGGTTTGAATTTTATTTTCAATTCAGATCACAACTTTTTTATTAAAACAAATACCCAGTTTCTGACAGGAGTTATTACCCGTTCCGGGCCGTTTACCTTGCTCCCGCCGGGTGGAAATTTTGACAAGTTCTAAACTCACTGCACTAAACAGCAAAAACTGCGGGCAGATATGTCCTCGAACAGTTCGCTGTTCTTAACGTTCCGTTTCGTTAAGAACTTGTAGCAAAATGATCCACCTGATTGGCTCCCGGCAATCCTCTATCCTCTTGCAGAATTGTTCTATTGATTTTTCATGCTTTGGCAATACTTATCTTAAAAATAATCAAAAGCTTAAATATAACTATTTGTTATAATATCAAATATTTGCCAATGCTTTTGCAAACAACATGGACTAGGTATCTACAGGGTGAGGGGGATGTAGCGGCGTAAATGGATGACAATTTCAGGACAGAAATGGGCGGCCATTTTCGCTTCTCAAGCAGTCAGGACGACTGCTTGAGATTTAGCGGAATCCCCCTCACCCTGTAGATGCCGGGTCAAGGTGATAAAAATTAAATGCCACATAGCCAATTTAAAAAAAACTACATGCAATGTCCCTGAATAACTTCTTGACTACCTGTACAGGTTTTATTATATATAAAAGATCCATGTTACGGTTAAATTTCGTAGAATCACATTCAATATAACTTTCTTGCGCTCGCTCATTAATTTTGTTTCCAACCAGGAAGGGAACCTTAAAATTTTTAAAAAGGAGAATTGCAATGCAGAAAATCAAAAGAAAAAAAATATCTTTTACACTGGAAGCTGTCGATGCCAAGGAAGTTTATCTGCTAGGCGAATTCAACAATTGGAAACATGGTGCTCATCCGATGAAAAACAATGGAAAAGGAAGGTGGGCTAAACAATTGCAGCTTCCGGAAGGACGGTTTGAATATAAATTTTTAGTGGATAACCAGTGGGTGGCAGATCCTGAAAACGAATGGGCATGTCCCAATTGTTTCGGAACCCGGAACAGTATTGTAAATGTAGGCAAATAAAGGGCCGCCTCAAAAAACGGTGACTTTTTTTAAGCCGGGGAAGAAAACCAACGCCAGATGCAAAGGAGGATGGAATGAAATTGCATGAAGGCCTGGAAAAATATCGTGATGTTGCCCGCAATATTCCCGGCATGATCTATCGGGGGAAATCCGACTGGTCAACACAGATTTTAGTGAATAGTGAGAAGATCTGCGGATATCATGTTGATGAATTTGAGACCCAACAAATAAAATGGATTGACCTCATCCACTCAGAGGACGCACACCGGGTCTTTGAAGAATCGGCCCGGCTGTCAGAAAGCCCCATGTCTATTGTCCAGGAATATAGAATTATCTCAAAAGACGGAAGTATGCGGTGGGTGAGGGATCACAAAACTTCCTTTTTTGAAGAAGACGGGTCTTTTAGCTGTGTTGACGGCATTGTATACGATATCACTGACCGCAAGCTGCTTGAAAAAGAATTGAAGCAGCACAGTGATCATCTTGAGGCGCTGGTCGATGAACGAACGGCTGAAATAAGAAAAACGCACCAGGCATTAAAGCAAAGTGAGCACCGGTACCGGAATCTGGTCAACACAATGCAGGAAGGGCTGGTGGAGGTCGACTCAAACTGGCAAATGAAATTTGTTAACGATAAATTTGCACAGATGACAGGCCATAACCGCGATAAACTGGTTGGCAGATATTTCCAGGATTTTGTCGATGAAAAATATCTCAAGAAAGCTCAAAAACAGCTTAGCCTCCGCCATCAGATGAAAAGCAGTGCCTATGAACTTCAGCTGGTGCGGTCGGACGGCAAAAAAATTTATGTGCGGTGTTCTCCTAAGCCTTTGTATGATCCGGAAGGAAAATACCTTGGCGGGTTTAGCGTTGTCTCAAATATTACAGAATCCAAATCAAGAGAAAAAGAACGTGAAAAATTAATTAAAGAGCTTCAGGAGGCACTTGACAGTATTAAAACCTTGAGCGGGCTGGTGCCGATCTGTTCATCCTGCAAAAAAATACGGGATGACAGGGGGTATTGGAATCAACTCGAAGCCTATATTGAAAAACATTCTGAAGCATCCTTCAGTCACGGCATGTGTCCACAATGTTCGGAAAAACTCTATGGCAATGAAGACTGGTATATAGAAATGATGAATGACAAGAAAAAATGAGTCTCATATCATAACGGTTCGGCCGTTTTGGAAGTTAACGCCCATTCAACTGCTTTTGCTGCATGGATTTTTGTGGTGTCATATAAAGGGATAGCAGTGTCTTCGGATTTCAGGAGCATGCCGATTTCCGTACACCCCAGAATAATGCCCTGAGCTCCTTTGTTATTTAAATATATCTAAAAGAGTTTTAATTTCAGTTAATCCGGTATCGTGATGCGGAACAAACTCAACAATACCAATCCCTGTCACATTACATTCGGCTTTTATGGTTAATATCGATTGAAAAAGAGTGTTAACCAAAAGTCCGCCATGGGTGGGATGTTTGACATTTTTATATGCGACCGGGTCCAGAACATCCAGATCAATATGCAGATAAACATTGTCCCAACCTTTTTTTTTGATTTCATCTGCCAGGCAGTTGGGATTGTTTTCCAGGGAGTCAACTGAAATTTTGGTCATTGACATTTGCTGGATATAGACTTGCTCTGGTTTGTCAAATTCCCTGGCGCCGGCCAGAATAACCTGTTGGGGCTGTATTATGGAAAAGCAGGCCTCAAGTATGTGGGGGTCACCGTCACCGCATAAAAACCGTAACGGCATCCCGTGAAAGTGTTTTGAAGGAGACGATGTCGGCGTATTGAGGTCCCCGTGCGCATCAAACCAGATCAGGCCCATATTTTTTTTATACAATTGGTTTAAATAAGATATCGGCGCAAGTTCAACACCGCAATCCCCGCCGACAATAAAAATGGTTTCCGGTTTTTTTTGTTGGATGACATTTTTGGCTTGTTCAAGCTGTGAGAGAATTGCATCATATCCAAGAATTTGATTTGAGACAACCAGATCCTGTATTTCAGGGACATCAATTTTCTGGAAATGAATCTCACTAAAATACTGTTCAATTTTTTTTGCCCCATGAAACAGGATATTGGAATAGCCAGAACCCTGCCACTGGGGAAACAAAATATTCAAATGGTGTTCATCAAATAGCGCCATGGAATCCTTTTAAAAAGGGGGGGGTATTTTTCAAAAGTCATATTAACCTTATTATTGGTCATTTCTTGACATATTTTATACCCATGTTTATTGAACAAGGGTTTTGATCTCTTCAATCACCTGCTCACAGGCAGTGATACCGCGCTGCATCAAAAGTTCCCCTTTGTGAAAGTCATCCCAGGCAAATCCCTGGACATCGGGATAGATGACAATATCTGATTTTTGGGCAAATCCGCTGGTGGCACGCCCATGAACAATACTGATGGTTCGTGAGATAACACCCATGATTCCCAAGGATTTGGATATCTGTTCCGGGGTGGACCGATGATTTTCCACACACACCGCAATCACCTTATCCGCACCTTTTTGCTCCAGGATATTTACAGGAACTGGATTTAAAAGCCCTCCATCCACCATCCATCGTCCCCTGTATTTGAAGGGGGCAAACACAGCCGGTAAAGAAAGGCTGGATCTTACCGCCTTTGCAACGTCACCTGTTTCAAAGAGGACTTCCTCGCCTTTTATAATATCAACGCCAACCAGAAAGGTCGGGATTAACAGATCCATGAAATCCGCATGATCAATTGCGTTGGCAACCAGGTTCATGGCTTTTTTCCCCCGTAAAAGTCCGCGGAAGGGAAGTGTATAGTCAAAGATTTGTTTTCTTGCCTGGGCCCGTGTTAAGAGAAGATCAATGGTGTTTTTTCTCAAATGATCGACAGATCCATGGGCGGCAAAAATGGCACCCACAAGAGCCCCCATGCTGGTGCCGGCAATCATGTCAATGTGTATCCCTTGATCTTCTAAAACTTTTAATACGCCAATGTGCGACCATCCCCTTGCCGCTCCGGCGCCCAGGGCCAGACCAATTCTTACACCTGCAATTTCCCTTGCAACGGCTCTTGCCCCTTTAATGGGAAATCGTTTTTGGGTATCAATCTGATCATTTAAGGCTTTGTCGGATCTGTCCACCCATATTTGAGGGGTTTCAGAAAGATTGAGGTCTTTTTTGAGCTGTTCTCTTGCAATTCCATGGGACCCGCAAAGATGGCTGACCCCGACCCGGACCCGGTCCAAACCAAGGCCTGCCTTTTCTTCTAATCGGTTCAGCTTATGTTTTACATCCTGCAGTGCGGTTTTTGTATTATTGATCAGAAAAAGATTCTTATCACAGAGTCTTACAGCCTGCTGTTCAAGGTTTCCAAAATGGTGTGACAGACTGAAAACAACAATGTCATACCTGTATTTAAAACTTTCCATTAATAGAGGCAATACCGGAACGAGTTTTTCATTAAACCCGGTATTGACCTGTAATACCCTGAATCCTGCCGGGTGATGAAACCATTTGAAATCTCCTGTTTTGTAGGTGTCTTCCGGTAAAAGATCAAACAGGCGTTCATCCGGACAGGGAATGATTCCAAGGCCGAATTTCTGCATAATACTTTCAAGTTCAAGATGCGGTTCCACTACCAGGACTTTTTTGTTTGACTCTGTTGAAATGTGATATGACATTGAATATAGAAAATGGGAAAGACCAAGGTCAGGGTCAGTTGCGGAAATGGTATAAAAAGTGGACTTTTCTCGAATTGCCTTGTTTTCATACCCCGAAGATAACCGTCTGGCATAAAGACGGCTCAGAAACAGTCCGATATGTTTGTTTTTAGATAACAGCGTCTCAAAATCTTCTTTTTTCAAGTAAAAGAGTGTTGCATCCAATGTCACCTTTGCATCAGCATTTCTTGGCAGGTCAGATAACAACGCCATTTCTCCAAAAAAATCTCCCCTTCTTAATTCAGCTTGAAATGATTGCGCTTGATTTTTTTCAGAATAAATCGAAACAGCGCCGGTACGAATGATATACATTGAATCGCTTAAGTCTCCCTGTCTGAAAACAATAGAATCCTTTTTGACTTCCAAAAAGTGGAAGCAAGATGCGATTTCACTGATTTGCGAATCAGGAATGGAAGAAAATAATGGGACTTTTTTTAAGAAATACTCAAGGTCAATATGCTGGTCTGCGGCACTCATGGCTTCAGATTCAACCGATATAAAGGGTCTCCGACAAGCACCATTTTCCAGGAAAGGTAAGGCAGGCTGATAAGGTAGGCTTCTGCCAGACTAAGATACCCCTCTGTCAGATACTTAAAGAAAATTTCCGGTACTGGAAAGGATTGGACATAGGGTTCCCCGACAGGGCCGATTGTCGCAGCAATCCCATTGTCCAGCATTTTTTTACACCAGACCTGGCTTTTCTCATTTTTTAGCGTGGCGCATTCTGAACTGGCAATATGATATCCCACAGAGCCTTTTTGCCAGGTAAAGGCATCAATGTATTTTGCCAGGCTGTACCAGCCGCAATAAAGCGCCGTATCAGGGCTTTCTCCTTTTTGAAACATCGTGCTGTCGTCATTGAGGATAACACGGACCCGGTTTTCTTTAGACAGTGATTGGGCGGCCAGATGAATAGATTTGTCATAAAAGCCATATCCGGAAACCTTTTTTGTCCCCGGGTCTTTATACCGGGCATCAAAATAGGCCGAACCCTTTAAACCGTTCTTTTCTGCTTCAATGCTGTCGTTAATGATTCGTTTTACAATGGTTTCACTGGCACCGTCAAGCCGGCTTGTCATCAGAACTTCAGACTGGTTAATGGCTGTTTTTTGATTTCTGAAGCCCAGGTAAAACGGGTTTGGCTGCCACATGTTAAGCTCATATCCATCTTTTTTCACCAGGGTCAATTCAGAATCAAATGAGGCAACTTTGTCAAGTCTCTTCAAGTAGTTGTTGATTTTTTTATTCAGGGCAGATAATTCATCGTGCTTTTTCTTTTTTACCTCCCCATCACTGATGTTACCATTGGTTAACTCATCCTCCAACAGCTTCTTTTTTGTTTCAAGTTTCTGCAATTTTGCTTTTTCCGCAGCAGTTTTTTGTGGAGAAGATATTTTTAACGGAATCCCGAACATGGTGACGATGGCCCGGATATGTCTGTTCTCATCGAGAAATCTTCTGATGGGCGGAACCGCTTTTTTTTCATATTCACTTCGGGTGCAGGTCTCCTGGTCTGTTATAAATAATAACACCAGATTTTTTTCAGGGATATGTCTTTTTTCCATGTAAAAGCCGGCAAGCCCTTTGCTTTTTGAAGCATTTAAGTTTGCAACCACAAGGACTTCTTCAGGCTTTAGGGCAAATGCCTTTGGACAAAAAGAGAAAAACAGGAGAAAAACAAGGAAAACGTATATCAACTTTTGGTGTGTTGTTGTGCTCATATCAGAAAAATAACCCTGTTTTATTGTTGCTCAATGAATCGTGTTCATGACCATGACTTATATATAGTTATACTTTAATTGAGTTGTTTTTCAAGGTCAATCATTGAGCAACTATCATTTTGGCTTGATATCGGGGTGAAAAAAAATTGATCATTGCCATTTTTGAATAATGTTTTTAAATTCCCCGGTTTTTATGATCTGCTGTTTGCCCATATCAAAGGCATTGATAATTTTTATGGCTTTTTTGTTTGTTTTAAGTCCAACCACATATTCGGATGTTGAATCAAATATCGGCAGTTTTCTAAAGAGTTTATTAAAATTTGCCTGCTTCAACGCATAATCAAAAACAACCTCATACCCTGCAAATCCATCTATTCTGCCGGTTTCAAGCATCTGAAATCCCTGAATTATTTTGTTGATGGGTTGTATCTTAATTTGTGTGTTTGCATCGAGTTTTTCACCATAATTCCAACCTCTCATTGCGCCGATCGTCAGGTTGTTAAGTGATGAAATCCCTGCGTAGTTCAACCCCGCATCTTTTCGGATATAAATCAAAAAGTTAACCTTGTTTACAGGTTCTTTAGAATAGGTAAATATTCTTTCCCGTTCACTATTTTTCCCAGCTGGAAAGAGAAGATCCACACGGCCTGATTTTACATCATTCATTGCCCTTGCCCATGGACTGACGTGCAATTCAATCGTATATCCCATTTCATGAAAGCTTGCTCTTAATATATCCCAGCTATACCCTTGTAACACAGCAGAACCTGAACCCGGAGGAATGATATCTTTGGGACAGGCTTTTTTGTTTTTGGCTGGAAAGCAATAGGGAGAGTAATCATCCAGTGTGGCGACAGATACGATTTTTTCTTCTGAAAACGAGATTAAAGGAAACCAGATGACCAGAATAAGGATATAAATGATTTTATTAAAGTTCATGGGCTTCTCCTTATTGAGGCTACTATTGCGATCAAGGGAAGTGAGAAATAACTGTCATATTAGCACAGCTAAATAAAAAATTAAAGCATGGGAAATAAAGGTTTTATTTTTCCATCAAACTTTTTCCATATTAATCGTTTTACCCTTCATTGCTGATGATCCTCAACCCGTCCAGCGTCAGGGATTGCTCTACTTTTTCAATGGTTTTGGATACGCCGGCGATCAGGGGGGCAAGACCGCCCGTGGCGAGAATCCGGGGCGATGAGCCCATCTCTTTGCTCATCCGTTCGACCATCCCGTCCACCATGGCGGCATTGCCATAAATAATGCCGGATTTAATACTTTCAATGGTATCTTTTCCAATGACCTTTTCCGGTGCCTTGAAGATTTCAACCCTGGGCAGCCTGGATGCTTTTTGAAAAAGAGCATCCGCCGCAATCATGACACCGGGGACTATGGCACCGCCAAGATATTCCCCTTTTTCAGAGATCACATCAAAAGTGGTGGCGGTTCCAAAATCAATAACAATAAGAGCGGTTTTATATTTGTCATAGGCAGCCACTGCATTGACGATCCTGTCAGCTCCGACTTCATTGGGGTTATTATAAAGAATCGGCATCAGTTTTTTTACAGAATCCGGGTTTATCCATACAGGTGTTATTTTCAGATATTTTTCGCAGAAGGCATTCAGAATAGGAACAGCAGACGGAACAACCGATGAAATAATGGTTTTCTTAATTTTTGTGCGTAAAATACCCTTATCGGAAAAAAGGGCGTTGGCAAGTACATTGAATTCATCCGCAGTTGTGTCCCGGATGGTTCGAATCCTCCAGTCATACTTCAGTACGTCACCATCATAAATACCGATAACGGTATTGGTATTTCCAACATCAATCACAAGCAGCATTAAGTTTCTCCTTTATTCTATTTTTACTGTAAATACTTGTGGAACAGCATCGGTCATCATCAGTGCTACGGGTATGTTAATGTATGCGTGCCGTGCGTACACCCCCGGACCAAGTCCCTTCAGGTCAATAAATGAATAGATCTGATCCGTGATTTCTTTATTACTGAGGGTTTCAAAAGGGCCTTTCACCTGGATCGTTATTTGAGAAGGTTCAATACTGACCCTGGAGCTGGAATTCCATACCTGGATGGGAATATTTTCAATTGTTTTTGAAACCAGCAGCTGCTGAACCGGGACGGTAACAATGATAATGGGATCTAATGAGGAAATAATGGAGGGGTTGTCCAGGTCCAAAGGAATCTTTTTTTTAAAATTCTCATTGGCATTTGTAAGGTCAATGGGCTTTGTCTTTAATTCATGGATCGACTCAATCAGGGGGGCAGCTCCGACCAACTCCATACTGGCCGGTTCAGTAGCCGCTTCAAGTGCTATATATCCCTTGGCAGGCGTTCCAATATAGGGGACGGTTATTTGAAAGGTTTTTTTTATCTTTTTTTCAAGCTGAACACTTAGATAAGAGGGGTTGATACTCAGGATTTTTATGGCCGGGTCCATGGGAATTCGTTTCTGCTCCACTGGAATGAGATATGCCCCCGGTTCAATGGAATCAGAATCACCTGCAGGATCAAATTCAAGATCGGTATACAGATCCACGGGATACCGGGTGTTCTCTTTTTTGATACGGTCAATTAATTTTGGATCCGCCTGGATTTTGATTTCTATTTTATCGGTATGAAAATTGGTCAATACCATATTTTCCGGTACATTGGAAAAGTCCACAAACAGCAGAAGCTCCGTTTCAACCGGCTCTGATGTGCAACCGGAAAACCAGAAACCAATAAGAAAAATAAAAAGAATCAGGGGTTTGGAATAGACCTTGAGCTTACGCATTCCTGATCGAATCTATGATATGGGTAAAAGCGGTTACTTTTTCAACGTCATGGACCCTGACGATGTGAGCACCGTTCAGTATGGAGGCGGCAACCGCCGCCAGAGTGCCGCATTCTGTTTTTATACTATCGGCTCCAACCGGTGTCATTTCTTTTTGGGACAGAATATTCTGAATAAAAGACTTTCGCGATGGCCCCATGAGAACAGGGAAGCCTAAAGCGGTAATTTTTTCAAGGTGGTTGATGAGAACCAGGTTGTGCGCTACGGTTTTTCCAAAACCGATTCCCGGGTCAAGGATGATATGATGCTTTTGAACCCCTTTTTGCATGGCATAGTCTGCCCGCAATGAAAGGTAGGTTGTGATTTCAAGCATTAAATCATCGTAACCAGGATTTACCTGCATGGTCTCAGGAGTGCCTTTCATGTGCATCAGTACCACGGGTACATTTTTTTGAGCCGCAAGATCAGCCATGGCAGGGTCTTTTTCAAATGCCGATATGTCATTGATAATGGCAGCACCGGCATTGAGCGCTTCTTTGGCAACACCTGATTTTACCGTATCAATGGAAATGGGGATATCAATCTGTTTTGACAAAGCTTCAATGACCGGAATGACCCGGTCAAGCTCCTGCTGTTCTGAAACCGGTGCTGCAAAAGGTCTTGATGATTCTCCCCCAATATCAAGGATATGAGCACCGTCTTCAACAAGTTTTAAGCCCTGTCTTACCGCTGTGTCAAATGTATTGAATTTTCCGCCGTCGGAAAAAGAATCCGGTGTTGCATTTAAAATTCCCATAATGCAGGTTTGAGAGCCGCCCAATTCGAGGCGGAATCTTCCGAATTCAAGTGTGAATGGCTGCATGTGTTTCTCTACTCAGCGTCCTTGTCTTTTTCTTCATCCAAGGTCTGATCATCTGGTCCAGGCGTTTCCCGGCCAGCTGTATCATCAGGTTCGTCAACAATCTCAAAACTGTCTTTATCGCTCGTGGCGGACGCTTTACTATCTTCAGGTTCAACCGTCTGTTTTGGAGCTACAAATACATTTTTCTTTCCAAAAAAATCAAAATCAGGTCGCACCGAGGCAATCAGATCATCCAGTTCCGGTCCCAGAACGGTTTCTTTTTCAAGGAGCAGATCTGTTAAGGCATGAAGAATATCGACATTTTGTTCAAGTACTGTTTTTGCGGTCTTGTACGCCCGTTCGATAATCAGGGCAACTTCTTCATCAATTTTTCTGGCGGTTTCTTCTGAATAAGCCTTTGCCTGTGTCATCTCCCGGCCGATAAAAATATTGTCATCATGGTTTTCATAGGAAAGCAGTGCCATGTTATCGCTCATGCCAAAGGTTCTGACCATTCTGTTGGCAAGCTTGGTGGCCTGTTTGATATCATTGGATGCCCCTGTGCTGATGCGTTTGAAAATAATTTCTTCAGCC
>JAHJLN010000404.1 GCA_018821715.1 Pseudomonadota bacterium
CCTTAAATATTCTTTGTGCTGCCAGACAATGGGAAGTCCAAAAAGTTATCCACACCTCTACAAGTGAAGTATACGGCTCTGCTCTGTTTGTCCCTATTACCGAAGACCATCCGCTGCAGGGACAGTCTCCCTATTCAGCCACAAAAATCGGGGCAGATCAACTGGCGCTGTCTTTTTACCGGTCTTTTCATACCCCGGTTACCGTCGTAAGACCCTTTAACACCTATGGACCAAGACAATCTGCAAGGGCTGTCATACCAACCGTCATTACCCAGATCCTTTCGGGCAGGAAAAAATTGAAACTCGGCGCCCTGGACCCCACCAGGGATTTTTCCTACATAGAGGACACGGTGAACGGTTTTATTGCTGCGGCAACATCAAAAAAAGGAAACGGAGAGGTCATCAATCTGGGTACCGGGTTTGATATCTCCATTAAAGATACGGTGGATATAATTTTAAGGCTGATGAGCTCCAACATGGAAATTGAGACTGAACCCCAGAGGATCAGACCTGAAAAAAGTGAAGTAAACCGTCTTTGTTCCGATAATACAAAAGCAAAGGATCTTTTAGACTGGAAACCCAAATTTTCAGGGAAAAAAGGTCTTGAAAAAGGACTTGAAAAAACCATTGAATGGTTTTCAAAGAAAGAGAACCTTGCCGGTTACAAGACCGATATTTATAATATTTGACCTGCTTATGAAAAAAATAGTCGATGAAATAATTAATACACTATTGGGCATTCTTTCGCCTGATGACGTCATCCCATTGCATGAACCTTTTTTTTATGGCAATGAAAAAAAATATATAAACGACTGTATTGATACAAGATTTGTCTCCTCCATAGGGGCCTATGTCACACAGTTTGAAACCCTGCTGGCTGAATTTACCGGGGCAAAACATGTCATCGCCACTGTAAACGGAACCAGTGCCCTTCATATTTCTTTGCTGATGGCAGGGGTACGGCAGGGGGATGAAGTTCTTGTTCCGGCCCTTACCTTTGTTGCAACCGCAAATGCCGTGACCTATTGCACAGCAACCCCCCATTTTATCGACAGCAATCCTGTCACCCTGGGAATTGATGTTGAAAAACTGGACCATTATCTTCAACAAAATACTCGGATGGAAAATAACATCTGCATAAACACGACAACACTGCGCCCGATCCGTGCCATCGTCCCGGTACATATTTTTGGAACCCCGGTGGATATGGACCCCCTGATGAAGATTTGCAACAAATTTCATTTAACCCTTATCGAAGATGCCGCCGAATCTCTGGGGTCCTATTATAAAGGCACCCATACCGGAACCTTCGGCCTGTGCGGTGCCTTAAGCTTTAATGGGAATAAAACCATCACAACAGGGGGAGGAGGCGCCATTCTGTGCAACAACGAGAAAATAGCACTACAGGCAAAGCATTTGACTACAACCGCCCGGCTCAATAATAACTTTCATTATGTTCACGACCAGACCGGGTTTAATTACCGGATGCCGAATATCAATGCGGCTATCGGGTGTGCACAAATCGAACAGCTCCCTTATTTCTTAAAGAAAAAAAGAAAACTTGCCTTTAAATATATTAACGCTTTTGAACCAGTTAAGGGTGTTGCAATCATAAATGAACCCGATTATGCCAAGAATAATTTCTGGCTCAACACACTGATGCTTGACAAACCCGACAACAAACTATTACAAACCATCCTTGAGCGGACAAACCGCATGGGAATCCAGACAAGACCCATCTGGACGCTGTTGCACAAACTGCCCATGTACAAAAGGTGCCCTTCAATGGAGTTAAGCTGTGCACTGGAACTTGAAGACAGAGTAATCAATATACCCAGCAGTATTAACCTTGTAGATTAAAGACGCTTTTTATGACAAATTTAAATGCCAAACCGACCCTTGTATGGGTATTACAGGACAATCAGATTTCACCGATTATTTTTGATTTTTTAAAGCTTTTAAAAAAGGGCCTTGGAAAAATCAATGTCCAGATCCTGGTGCCTGAAGATGATACAAAAGCACTGGAAACGGTAAAACCTCTCCAGCCAATGACATTTAAATCATCCAGAAGGGTATCTGAAAGGTCTTATGAAAATTTTTCCAGAAAACGAGACCTTATCCATGACGCTCAGTTCCCCGACGGTCTAAAATACTGGCAAACCCTTGTCCTAGATGATCTGGGAGAAGGTCTTATCATGGAAACCGTGCTTGGCTTACCCCCTTTGACCAATGTAAAAGGCATTATACTTCAAATTCCCACGCCTTTAGGTTCTGCGACCAAAGAGGAATTTATTTTCAACGCCTGGATACGAATCGCCCATGAAAACAAGGTGTTTATCGCCGGGTATGAACTGTTGCCCCTTTATACCCGGTGGACAATGATCCCGTCAATGCTTGACGGCGTGATTACCACCAATGAGTTAAGCTATAATCTTCTGTCAGATCCAGAACAAAACATTAACGGTAAAATATGGAAGCTGCCCCTTAATGAAGGAAAAGTTTTTTCACCCGGCACAAGTATCCTGTGGCGAAATGGCCTTGAAGCCCCTTATCACTACAGGATCAAACATAAACTTCCCTTGCAGACAATTGTTCTGTATATTGCCCATAATGTCGCCATGAGTTATGAATACAAACGATTGCTTGAAAAAATTTCAAAATTTGGCCACCAGATCCATTTAATGTTCAGCATTGGAAAAGACCAGATAAGAGGGACCCATACCCACGAAGAAATTATTCGAACCATCAGCAAAGACACACTCAATGCGTTTTCTTCATATTCATTTCATGATCTGAATGCCCCCTGGGAAATGACAGTAGCTGATGCTGTTCTGGCATGTTCAACCTGCTATTGCACTATCGTGGCAGAAGCAAACGGCATTCCCTGTATCGTCATGGATGACACTGTCCCGGAAATTGAAAAAGGATATCTGAAAATAGTAAACACCTATTCAAAATTGCAGGATGAAATTAAGCTGCTGATAAACACCAGATCAAAGACAACGGATATGACAAATATTATTTATGATATTGTAAACAACACTGTTAAAAAATTAGACGTCTAATTTAGGAATCAATTCATGGACAATTTCTGGAACAAAAAAAAAATAACTGCCTACATTGCATTAAAACATCACACCAGATTCATTGTACCCATAATGGAAAAACTGGCGGCCCAGGGTGCAAAAATCAATTATCTTGTAGCACAGGCAGAACGGTCCCAGGAAATCACAGCCATTGAAACCGGGCTGCCATACAACCATGTCTTTGATTTTCTAAAAGAATCAGATAAAGATCAGATTCATGATATATATATTGATTTGCGAAATGCTTTCGGCAAAACCCTGGTAAAAGACATTGCTTTCAGTCTTCAGGTACAGACGGTTCTCGATAAAACAATCTCTACAACTGCCCAGGAATATATTGCCTTTAAGAATTATTTTGAAACAAACCGGCCGGATTTATGCCTGGCACTTCATGAAGTCAACCGATGGGGGAAAATGTTTTCCTTCCACGCCAAAAAATCAGGGGTTCCGTTTATTACGCTCCAGGAAGGACTTTTGACTGCCGCATCTGCCAATCTGAATTTTCAGATGACCGGTCACGTGCAATACAGCACCTTTTGTTTTGTATGGGGTGAAAATTCCAGGCAAAAACTGATCAGTTTTGAAGCCCCTGAAGAAAGGGTCATCCCTGTCGGGAACACGCATCTTTCAGATGAAATTCAAACACTGGCCAAAAAAAAATTAAGGGAAAAAACAAGAAAAAAGTATAACTGCGGCGATCTGTTCGTTGTACTGCTCCTTTTTTCCAGCGATCTGCCGCCAATGGATGAAATGCGGCCTTTATTTAATGCGTTTCAAAACAACCCGAAACTAAAGCTTTTTACTAAATTTCATCCCGCGACCACCCGGAACAAACTCAATATCTGGATGGAAAGTCTGTCTGAAAATTTCAAAGAAAAAATCCATCCGGTTCATGGGGAAGAAAACACATACAATTTAATGGCTGCAAGTGATCTGTGTGTTCTTTCCGAAGGCAGCACAACCGGTCTTGAGGCCCTTGCCCTGGGAAAGACCCTTGTGCTTTTGCAGTTAAAAGCACCTGTAATCTACAAATCAACTCTGGTGGAGGACAAAGCTGCCATCGGCATGAGTCCCATAGAACTCGCCGATGCCATAGCCCAAAATACAGATTTTGAAAAAATGATGGATCATCCCAATGTAGAAAAATATCTGCAAAATGAACTCTTCAAATCCAAGGGAAGTATTGAGTATGCCATTGATATTTTAAAATCAGTAGTGGATGCCAACCAGGCCCAAAATCCGGTTCCTTTGATTTCAAAACAGTCTTGTGAACTGGATTGGTCGATTATTCTGCCGGTTTCACAAAATCCTGAAAACTTCCTTTCCCTGCTTGAAGATATATCCATCCACTCAGGCGATGAAAGTTTTGAGGTTATCCTTATAAAAGAGGACAATATTTCTGAAACACTCCAACAGGTTTTAGACAGCCTTGAAGGCAATATCTCCATACTTGATAAAAAAAAGAAAATACCACTTCCTGAAATTCTGAACCAGGCCAGCATTGTGGCAAAAGGCAAATACCTTATCTTTATGGAACCCAACCTGGCCCCCAAAAAACACTGGCTCACAGCCTTAAGGAAAGGACTTAATCAATTTGACGGCCATAAGATTTTCGGAGCCAGAATTATCAATAAATTTAATAATATTGTGCATTCAGGGATTGTGCTGAATCCGAATAATCAGCCGGTATCAGCCTATCTGCATCTTGATGACAAATTCCCCCATGCCTGTAAAACCAGGGCGTTTCAGATGGTAGACCATTTTATCTGCACAAGAAAAGATGATTTCCTGTCTGCTGGCGGATTCGAAGCTCGATCAGGAAAATACATGTTTCTGGATCTTTGCCTCAGGTCCATCCAAATGACATCTGATCCTGAAACCGTTATGTACCTGCATGATGTTACACTCCTCTCCCTTGATCCGTCCCAGCCTGATCCGGATCACGAAGATTCGATTTTTTTCCATTCAAAATGGCATGGAACCCTTTGGGAGTCAGAGGAACAACTGCTCAAATCAGATGGCGTGTCAACCCTTCAACTGGATGCCGCCAGAATGACCCGTGCCATGCAGATCGCACCATTCAAATAAACAATAGCGTAAAATCGTCAGACAGTATTTTTATCAAATTCTGTCTGACGATTAAAGTTTTCTATTTTTCCATCCGATATTTTCTTTTAGCTGAATACACTATTTATGAAAGGAGGTAAAATTTTAATCGTTAATCAACTTTAAACAGTTTTATCAAGAGCATTGACGCTCGATTTTTAATTAATTCAAGGAGGAATTATTCATGGCACTTCGTATCAACACCAATGTGGCTGCATTAAATGCCCACAGAAACATGATCAGTACAGACAATCAGCTTTCATCATCCCTGGAGAGGTTATCAACCGGCCTTCGTATCAACAAGGCTGCAGATGACGCTTCCGGCATGTCAATTGCCGATTCTCTAAAGGCTCAGTACCTTGGTATCGGCCAGGCAATTCGTAATGCAAATGACGGCATCTCGATTGTACAGACGGCTGATGGTGCTCTTCAAGAATCCATCAACATTATCAATACCATTAAAACCAAGGCGATCCAGGCAGCATCAGATGGCCAGACAACCGTTACAAGAACTGCAATCCAGAACGACATTAACAAACTCATGGAAGAACTTTCAGTCATTGCAAAGACAACCTCTTACAATGGGCAGAAACTTCTTTCCGGAGCATTTACAAACAAAGCGATCCAGATTGGTGCGTTTTCCAATGAAACTGCAAGTCTCTCCATCGGATCAACAGAAGCCACCAAGATGGGTCATATCACCCAGGCAAATCTGAGTTTGGCAAGTGCAAGTGGCGGCGAAGTTCAGCTGACCATTACCAGCTCCATTACCGGGGAACAGATCACATTAAACAAAATTGATATTCAGAGCAACAACAGTGCTACCAACGGTATGGGAGCCCTTGCCGATGAAGTCAACCGGTATGCTGCTTTAACGGGTATCAATGCAACAGCAGTCATCAATTCAACCTCATCAACAGCTATCGCCGCCGGAACCACCGGCAGCGGATTTGCAATTAACGGCATCAATATTGGTGCCATCACCACCCAGGCAAATGATTCCGATGGTGCTCTGGTATCAGCTATCAACGGTAAAACAGCTGAGCATGGTGTTACGGCAGCCACTAATGCTGACGGCACATTGACCTTGACTTCATCTGATGGAAGGGCCATAGCCGTCACAGGTTCCATCAGTGATGTTTTTGGTTCAACTGCTTCCCAGATGTCCACCCAGGGATATCTTTCCCTTACCCAGAAAGGTGTCAGCCAGTTCCAGATCAACGGCATCGGAGCAGGTGCCACTGGTGCCGATTTTACCATCAGTGCCGATGTCACCACGGTTGATGATTCTGTTCTTGCTTCAGGATCTACTATAAAAGCAGGTTCCAAACTGACCGGTGGCTCCATTATCGGCGGTGACATGCTTGTTGAATCTTCCATAGCATCAACCTCGCTGGATTATCAACTCAAAGCCGGAACAACCTTGTACTATTCCACCCAGATTGCCAAAGGAACTGAATTAGGCGGTTCTGTTACCGTTGCCGGTGATATGGATATAACGACTACTGCTGGCAACACTGGCATTGAACAGGATATGCTGGTCACTTCCGGAAGTACACTTGAAGCTGCTTCTGTTCTTGGGGCAGGGACAGTCGTGACCACTGCATTCACATCCTCTGCCAGTGGAAGTGTCATCAATTATTCAGTTGGAGATACTCTGTCTGCCGCCGTCACCCTGTCTGCTGATCTTACTCTTGGATCCAACATGACATTAAAATACAGTTCCACAGCGGCTCAGAACACAAAAATAAGGGCGGGTAGTATTCTGTCCACTGGTACCCAGATGGGAGTCGAACTTGGAATCGGTGAAACATTCAACACAACCGGTACAAACCAGCAGATCACCACTGCAGGGGCAACCACAACAGATATTCATTTGACTGTTGCCCTGGTTACGGATTCATCCGGAGGTGCCACTGTAAAGGCGGGAAGCCTTTTGGCTGACAACTCTTCTCTTATCCTTGCATCAAGTGCATCCGGCACCATGACCTGGACCGGACCAACCCTTATAACTGACTCGGGAACCATTGAGTACGGCGATACTGTAAACCGCGGCCAGTCATATGTTCTCAGTGGAGATCAGGTTATTTCCGGAGACCTTGTACTTGGGGCCACTGGTTCAGCCGGCGGCAGCACCCTTGGCGTTGGTTCAATTCTCCAGGACGGCTTTACAGCATTGGGTCTGGCTTCCGGCGGAACAGGCGAGCTGTCAACGCTTTCCACCGCCACCTTGTCCACTGACATGACCCTGAAAGCAGGATCTGAGCTGGCAACCGGAAGCAAGATGCTCTCCGGAAGCATACTGGGTGATGCCACCTATGTTATGGGCGGGAGCATTTCTTCTTCTGCCAACGACATTACAACCTATGCAAGAACAGAGCTGAAAGCCAGTTCATTACTCCAGGCCAACAGTATTCTTGCCGAAGGCTCAACCGTTGGGGGTTCATCAATTGTAGCAAGCCGTACATCCTTAACCAGTGACATGACCTTAAGCGTTGGGTCTATTCTCTACACAAATACTACACTTGAACAGGGTACTACGATTAACCAGAACATGACACTTTATGATCAGTCATCAGGTGCCGGTGGTACTGCTTATAATCTTC
>JAHJLN010000405.1 GCA_018821715.1 Pseudomonadota bacterium
GAACAAAAATGTTATAAAGTTTTTAATCTGCTCTGTGAGTTCATGCCCAGGAGTAATAAAACAGTTATGATGAAGAGGAAGATAGCCTTTTTGTAAAAAAAACAGTGAGATGCTACACGCCGATGGCATTTTTACCTTTCTTTTTTACATCAAACATCAGGGTATCTGCTTTTGCCAGAAGCTTGGGCAGATCTTCTGCATCTTCAGGGAATGTCGCTATGCCGTAGCTTGCCTTGAGCTTTACCTGGTATCCTTTTTCAGACAGATAGGTTGTCCGGGACATGAGGGTTTGGATTTCTCTGGATTTTTCAAGGGCCATTTGTTTGTCAAAATCAGGAAGGATAATGACAAATTCATCACCGCCATAGGCCACGCCGTAGGCGGGCTCGCTGATAGCGGCCTGAAGCGTTGCCGCCACTTCTTTAAGGGCCTGGCTGCCGTTCAAATGACCATAGGCGTCCACCACTTTCTTGAAATTATCCATGTCCATAAATATCACAGAAAACTTTCTGTTTAAGGCTTTGATTCGGATTTTTAAATCCTGGTAGAGAAACCGGATGTTATACAGACCGGTTAAATCATCATGCAAAGCCAGGTATTTGAGCTCCTCATTTTTCTGGGAAAGCTGAAGAATGAGCTGGGCCTTGTCCCGGTTCAAAAAGAACTGAGTAACGGCGTCCTGCAGGGTTTTTATCAGGGATTCTTTATCAATGGGTTTTTCAATATATCTGAAAATATCTGTATTATTGATGCTCCGCATAATTTTTAAAATATTTTTCCCGTCACTGAATGCCAGACGGATAATATGGGGATATTGCTTTTTGATCAACTGCAAAAGGGCCAGGCCATCCATATCGTTGATCATAAGATCACAGACGATCACATGCACATCTTGTGTCAAGATGATTTGCAAGGCCTCTTTGGCGCTGTTGACAAAGGTCTTCAGAAAGGACTCCGCCTGCAGTTGGAGGGCAAGAGAGGTGAGGATCTCCTCATGGTGATCGACAAATAGAATCCGGATATCTTTCATGTAGTTCCTTAATTTAACGGTATGCTAGTGTATTATCTATCTTTGCTGGTTTTTTCTGTCAAGAAATGAATTGGCCGTGTCTTTTCAACCGTAAGGGTAATGGCCCCCCAGTTGGATTCGATTTTGCCATACAGCAGATAGGGTTTTCCGTAATCCAGCATATGGCAGAAGAGGGCATAGGGCTTTGGGAAAAAAACAGTTTCAACCATGCCGGTTTCATCTTCAAAGGTCAGAAATTTCATGGGGTCACCGTGTTTGGTTTTTACGACTTTTCCTGTTATGAGCCATCCGGCAAAGGTTATAGTTTTACCGGTGAATCTTGGCACAAGGTTTGCTTTGACTGTGTTGTGCTGCCGGATGCTGTCCTTGAACAGGACAATGGGGTGGCAGTCGCATAAAAACCCCAGTACGCCAAATTCTCTTCGAAGCGTTTCAATCGGATTTTCTTTTGGAAGATTTGGTATGGCAGGAAAGGATCTGTCAGGATCAGACCTGTTGTGATCAAAGAGACAAGGCGGTTGGTTTATCTTTTTTTTTGTCTTTTGCCAGGCGGCAAAGGCCCATAACAGACAAGCCCGGTTGCCGCTGTCATCCAGTGAATCCAGGCTGCCGCTGTGGATCAGGGCCCGTACGTCATCTTCTCTTGGATTGACCCGGATAAAAAAATCCTCCAGACTTGAAAAGGGTGCTTTTTTTTGTTCCGCAAGAATGGTTTCAATGGTTTGGGTACACAGGTCCTTGATGGACAAAAATCCAACCCTGAGGTGATGCTTGTGTCCGTTCCATTTCATATCACTTTGGTTGATATCAGGGGTGAGAATTTTGATATTCAGCCTCCTGGCTTCAGAGACATAGGCAAAGGTGGAATAAAAGCCTCCCTGGTTGCTGATGACGGCTGCCATGAATTCTGCCGGGTAATGGGTTTTTAAATAGGCGGCCTGAAAGGAGACCCTTGCATAGGAGGCAGAGTGGGGTTTGCAGAAAGAGTAGCCTGAAAAGCTTGTCATCATGTCCCAGATGGATTGGATGTCTTTTGGAAGAACCCCTTTGGCAAGAGCGCCGGTTTTAAATTGTTCATGAAAATCCGCCAGTTCAAGTTCCTTGTCTTTTTTAGACATGATTTTTCTTAAGCCGTCGGCCGCAGCAGGGGTGAATCCAGCCATTTTTACCGCTACTTTTGAGACATCTTCCTGGTATACCATGATACCGAAGGTTTCGTTTAATACATCTTCTAAAAGAGGGTGAATGGGTTCCCATACACCGGTATGAAGCCGTTTGATGTATTCCTGGATAAAGGTGTTGGCGGCCGGACGGATAATGGAAGAGTGGATCACCACGTGCTCGAAATCCCCGACCTTGGATTTTTTCTGCAGCAGCCGCATGGCAGGGCTTTCGATGTAAAAACATCCCATGGTATTGCCCTGGGCCACGTTCTGCTGGGTTTCATAATCATCTTCCGGGTCAAGGGTGTTAAAATCATTAAATTTACCGGAAGATGTGCAAATGCTGTCGATGCTGTCCCGGATCACCCCGAGACTCCGATTGCCCAGGAGATCTATTTTGACAAGGCCTGCGGCTTCAGCTGCATCCTTTTCCCACTGGATCAGCGGTACGCCTTTGGGTGCTGTTTCAATGGGCACATAGGTGTCAATGGGGTTTGGGGTGATGACAATGCCGCCCGGATGAACGGAAAGATATCTTGGCGTTCCCGTGATGGCCTGGGCATAGCCCATGATGTCCGGCCAGGGCTGGGGGAAATCCATGAACCTGAACTCAGGCCGCTGCCGGATCCTGTCTAAAAGATCCTGTTTGGCCTCATTGAGTTTCCAGAACCAGGGAAGCCGTTTGGATACCTTGCCTATTTCCGCATCCGGCAGTCCGAAGACTTTGGCAACCTCCCGGACCGCCATCCTGGGCTGGAACAGGATGTGGCTGGCAACCATGGCGGCATGGCCTTTGAATTCATTTAACACCCAGTTTAAGATATCGTCTCTTTCATCCCAGGCAAAATCAATATCAATATCCGGGGGATCTGTTCTTTCAAGGTTTAAAAATCGTTCAAAATACAGGTTGTATTTAAGGGGACACACATTGGTGATGCCGAGGCAATAGGCCACAATGGAGGCGGCACCGGATCCTCTGCCGCAGATGTGCGACGCTTTTTTAACAATGCGTTGGACAACCAGAAAATATTCACAGAAATTTTTTTGCCGGATGATGGCAAGTTCATGGTCGATTCTATTAATGACACAACCGGACAGGCTTTTTCCATACCGAATTCTTGCCCCCTGCATTGTTTTTTCATATAACAGTTTATCCGCGGAAAGCGCTGTCTCTTTTTTCAAGGGCGGCATGACAATACCAAAATCAGGTCCTGTGAACGCCAGTTTTTCTGCCAGTGCAAAACTGTTTTTTATGGCATCAGGAAGGATCTTGAATTTTTCGCGGTATACATCAGGAGTGGCAAGAAATGCCGTATCCGGGGCTGTATCCTTTTGGGTCAGGCGGCTCAAGCAGGTGTTGTTTCCAATGGCCCTGAGCATTTGATGAAGTTTAGCATCTTGTTTGTTTAGAAAAAAACTGCCGGGCGTTGCCACCATGGGGATGGCAAGTTTTTTGGCCGTCACGCATAAGGGATGCTGTTGGGACAGGGGATTTCGGGTAAGGTTGACAGCCAGGTCCACATTGTTTTCATGCCAGAAAGGCAGAAGATCATGGCTTTTGGTTAAGACCAGAAGCCCTTTTGAAAGCTCCGGCAGGGCAGTCTTGAGTGAAAAGTCTTTATCCCGGTGTCGCTGGGTGATAAGCCGGGTGAGATGGCTGTAGCCGGTGATGTCTTTCACCAGGCAGACGGCCCGGTGTGATGTGCAAGGATCTGTGATTTCCGCACCAATGATGGGTGTCAGTCCCTGATGTCTGCAGGCGCTGATAAACTGCCACATGCCGCACAGGTTGTCTGTATCGGTCATGGAAAGGTGGTGATATCCCTGTGCTTTTGCGTGTCTGCAAAGATCTTTGACACAAGCTGTACCCCACATGAAGGAATAATGGGATCTTGTATTCAAGGCAATCATTGATAGTTGTTTTCCCCCATCAGGGTTAATCCGGTTTTGATTGAATTTTTGCCGAATTTTGTGCGGATCTTGTCCATTGCCTGGGTCAGATCGGCTTGTTTTGTTTCCTTGGTGTTGCGCACAAACAGCTCTGTCTGCATCTGGGGCAGGGAAAGCGTTTCACAGATCAGACGCATATGGCGGATACGGACCCGCCGGGTCCAGGCTTTGTCTAAAAGCGGAAGGCATTTTTTGAACAGGGTCATATCATTTGATGTGGATGGGACAAGTTTTAGTTTTGAAGCACTTTGCAGGCCGTCTGAGTAAGAGAGAATAATTTTTGTTGCACCACTGTGAAGGTTTCGGTTTCGCAAGGTGCTGCAGATTTTTTCAATCATGAGATACAAGGCTTTTTTCAATAAGGCGGCATTGTTGGTGTCATCGGAAAACGCATGGTCTGCCTGCAGGGTTGACTGGGTTTCACAAAGGGCTGTGACAGGGGTTGGGTCAACCCCCCTGATCCGGTCGTAGATCAGGGGAGCTCTGTGATGAAAGGCAATCTTAAGCTGGTCCAGGGTAAGCGATCTTGCCTGGGAGACTAAAAAAAGATTAAATTCACAAAGTCTTGTTAGATCTGTTTTCAGAAGGCCGGGGATCAGATGGATGGGTAATGGGGCAAGAAAAGCTTTTTCATCACCGGGTGCGACAATATACTCTCCCACAGGTTTGACAACCCGGGTGGCCACCTTGGCGATGAGCTTGTTGGAGGCAACAGACCAGATGGGATCAAGGTTAAAGGTTTTTTTAAAGGCTTTTTTAAGCTTGAAAGCCACATTCACCGAGGGGCCGAAAAGGCGTCTTGAGCCTGTGACATCCATAAAGATGTGGCCGTCTGATCGTCCGGATTCAATGAGCGGGGTAAAGGCAAAGGTTTGTTTTAAAAGATCCTTCATGACCCGTTCATACCGGTTGAAGCTTGGCGGCAGGATGTTGATTTTTTTGTTGAGCCGACGGGCACGGGCCAAGGGCATGCCTTTTCTGATGCCCTGTTGAAAGGCTTCATCACTCATGTCATATACCACGGCCCGGGGGGCTCCTTTGGGGGCAATGATGAGGGGATATCCCTTGAGGGCCGGCTGCAGGTTGGTTTCCACGGCAACGGCAAAATCGGCAATATTTAAATGAATGATTGAGCGGTCCATGGTGTTTGACGTCCACCTTCCTTGATCAGGAGATCGATCAGCCGCAATGCATTTTTCGGGGCCTGTCCCCTGACATGATTGTTAAAAAAAATACCGCCGGCCTGGGCCTCTGGCATGATGGTGGTTTGAAGGGTGTTGGCCCATTCTTTAAGTTCCCAGTCTGCATAATCATAGTCAAATTGTTTCTGCATGTTGCCGGATCGCCACCCCCTGGCATTCCTGCCATGGAAACGGATATAAAAAAGGTCGGGGTTGGTGACCACATCCAGCCGGGGAAAAAGGTCCGGCAGGTCTGGTTCATCTACGGACACCAGGGTCACTTTCCGTCTTTCAAGTTCTGAAAACACCTTGTCGTTTACCCAGGAATCATGACGGAATTCCACGGCCAGCGGGAGGCCTGAAAGCTCATCTAATAGTGCGGCAAGATAATTTCTGAAATTCACGGACCGTTCAAAATAGGGGGGCAGCTGGATGAGGATGCAAAGCAGTTTTTGGGACTGGATTAAAGGGTCTATGCCCTGTCGGTAGAGCAGGGCTTCTTTTTGCCATTGCCCTTTTTTGATTTCATGGGTCAGGGTCCGTGTGAGCTTTGCGGCAAATTTGAAGTTTTTGGGTGTTTTTGTGCACAGGCGGTCAATGGCCGGTGCCTTTGGCATCTGGTACCAGGTATAGTTGAGTTCTGTTGTTTGAAAGATCTGCATGTAAACATCCAGCATATTGGAAGAGTGGGTGCCGTCAGGATAGAATCCAGAGTCGATCCATTCCCCATAGGAATAGCCGCTGGTGCCGATAAAAAGATTACATGCCGTGGAAGGATTTTTTGTCATTTACTTCTCCCACCCCTTGGGGCCGCGAATAATGCCGATCACCTTGCCCTGGATCAACACGTCTTCAAATTCATATTTCTGGGATCTGAAATCCGGGTTTTCCGGCCGCAGCTCAATAAAATCAGGGTGAAGGAAAAACCGTTTTACCGTGGCTTGTTCCTGGTGAATCAGGGCCACGACAATTTCTTTGTTATGGGCATATTGCCGGGGTTCGCAAATGGCCAGGTCCCTGTCAAGGATGCCGGCATTTTTCATGGAATGTCCCTGGATTTTGAGGGCGAAAAGATTTTGGCCCGGGTATATTTTTGCATCCACCAGAAGACTGCCTTCCCATTCCTGCTGGGCATACATGGGCAGTCCGGCTGTGATGTGGCCGATGACTGGAATCTGTTTTTGCCGTTGCGTAATGTGCAGATCTCCGGTATCCTCCAGAATATGGAGGGTTCGGCTGTATCGGCTCTCCCGCCGGATATATGCCTTGTCTTCAAGGGCTTTTAAGGTTTGGGCAACCGCGGCATGGCTGATGGCAAGTTCAGCGGCCGCTGACCGAAGACTGGGGGAAAGACCGTTTTCTTTGACTTTGTGTTTCAGGTAATCAAGGACCTTTTGCTGGTTTTGGGTCAATTTCAGCCGCATGTTTTTCCCCTTTTTTGTTTGGTTTTTTCATAGTGTAATGGTCTTTAAAAATAAAGTCAATGTAAATGTAAATGATTTGTAAAGGTAAAACCTGAACAAAACAAAAAATAAACTTTAGTATGGTTAGACCATTACAATTTTTTAAAGCTTTACCAGTTCCGGGTTTATGACTATGATCGTGAAAAATGTAAGTTTTTAGGGCTTGACAACCCATAAGTAATGGGCTACGACAATTGACAATCAGGCTATAGAAGGGCTTTTTAAGCTGTTTGCGGGTTTTAAAAATTTAACGGGTTAAGAGATTTGTATGGCACAATTAGAATTAAAAAACGTGAGTGTAAGGTTTGGCGGGCTGCTGGCATTATCCAGTTTGAGTTTTACCATCGGCGGCGGAAAAATCGTGGGGCTTATCGGCCCCAATGGTGCTGGAAAAACAACGGTATTCAATGTTCTCACGGGTGTTTACCAGGCATCGGAAGGGGATGTGGTCTTTAATGGAAAGAGCATCCTGGGCAAAAGACCCTATGCGATTTTTGAAAAAGGGATTGCCAGAACATTTCAGAATATCCGATTGTTTTCTGCAATGACCGCAGTTGAGAATGCAATGGTGGCAAGGCACTGCAGGTCAGGCAAGGGCATTGTCGGTTCCATCCTGAGAACACGATCCCAGAAAAAAGAAGAAGCCTATATTAAAGAAAAGGCCTTGGAAGCGCTGACATTTATGGGGGTTGAAAAGTATGCCGATGATGTGGCATCAAACCTTCCCTATGGTCTCCAGAGAAGACTTGAAATTGCAAGGGCCATTGCATCGGAACCCCAGGTGCTGCTGCTGGATGAGCCTGCCGCAGGAATGAATCCCAGCGAATCTTCTAAGTTAATGAAGGACATTGCACGTATCTCAAAACTGGGTATTGATGTGCTCCTTGTGGAGCATGACATGAAAGTTGTGATGGGCGTGTGTGATCATATTGTATGTGTTGATCATGGTGTTAAGATTGCTGAAGGAAATTCTCGTGAAATTCAGAATAACCCAAAGGTGATTGAGGCGTATCTTGGTCAGCCTGCCAACCAATAATTTTTAGGAGGAAAAGATGAAAAAAAGAGTTTTATCAATCATGGTAATGGGCCTTATTTTGGTGCCGTTTCTATTTACCGCAGTTTCTGCAAAAACCTTGAAAATCGGTTCCATGGGACCTTTGACAGGCCCCTATGCTGCAGATGGCAATGACATTAAAAACGGTGTTTTGACGGCTATCCAAGTGATTGAAAATGAAGGTGGAATTCCCGGGTATGACAAAATTCAACTGGTTCCAACTGATACAGTTTGTGATCCGAAACAGGCGGTTGCCTCAGCCAACAAGCTAATCAATGAGGAAGTCGTTGGCGTTATCGGTGCATATTGTTCTTCTTCCACCATCCCTGCTTCTGCAACCCTTGCTGAAGAAGATATTATTATGATTACCCCTGCTTCCACCCATCAGGATGTAACGGACAGAGGGCTTCCCTACATGTTCAGAATGTGCGGAAGAGACGATGCACAGGCGCCTGCTGCTGTAAAGTTTATGAAAGAAGCTTTGAATGCAAAAACCATCTTTATTATTGATGACAAAACCACTTATTCCCAGGGACTTGCTGAGGGTGTGGCAAAAGCTTCCAACGAAATGGGAATCAAAATTGTGGGTCAGGATCATGTTAACCAGGGTGACAAAGATTTTTCCGCTATTTTAACCATGGCAAAAAGAGAAAACGCTGATATCTTATACATGAGTCTTCAGAATCATTCTACAGGAAGTCTGATGGCGATTCAGGCACAAAGAATGGGCCTCAAAGCTCAAATCGTTTCCCAGGATGCCATGTTCCATCCCAACTTTATAAAAGTTGCCAAAGATGCTGCTGAAGGCATTTTCGTCACCTATGGCTATACAGACAGAACCACGGATGCCTATAAAAAATATGCAGATATTTTTACTGCTAAATACGGCGAAATCGGTGCTTATGGTACCTATGCGTATGATGCTGCTATTGCACTTTTAAGATCCATTAAAGCTGCCGGTTCCACTGATCCTGCAAAAGTAAAAGCCGAATTGATGAAACTGGATTATGATGGTGCCTCCAAGCATGTAAAATTTGAGGAAAACGGAGATTCCGGATCATCTTATATTGCTTTCCAGATTAAAAACGGCGAATATGTTCCTTACTGGACGCCTGAAAAAGGCATTTTGAAATAAGAGCTGTATAATGTTAGGCCGTATGGCTGATTAAACCGCCATACGGCTTTTACATGCTAACCTTAAGGGATAGAGAAATAAAAATATAATGGATTATTTTATTCAGCAGTTAATAAACGGTATCACCCTTGGCGGTATTTATGCCTTGATTGCCCTGGGGTACACCATGGTATACGGGGTCATTCAGCTGATCAATTTTTCCCATGGCGAATTCTTTGCCGCAGGCGGGTATGTCGGTGTGATTATTTTAAGTTATCTTGCAGGCTTAGGCTTCATGGAAACCCATCCATGGATATGCCTCGGCATGTCATTTATCTTAACCATGGGGTATTGTGCCTTCCTGGCCATTGGGGTTGAAAAGGTGGCCTATCTTCCTTTGCGGCATAAATCCAGACTGGCTGCCCTTTTGTCAGCCCTGGGGATGTCCATCTTTTTATCCAATGCATTGATGCTGACCCAGGGCGTTTTTGATAAACCCTATCCGGGAGAGTTGTTCAACGGCGGCTGGGAATTCGGCATGATCAGTATCTCTTATCTCCAGGCGATGATTGTGGTGATGACGGCTGTCCTGCTCGTGGCATTGAATATCCTTGTGTTTAAAACCAAAATGGGGATGGCCATGCGGGCAACTGCCCAGGACAAGACCATGTCGTCGCTTGTTGCCATCGGCAGCAACCGGATTATCTCTTTGACCTTTGCCATTGGCGCAGGGCTGGCCGCTGCCGCCGGTATCATGGTGGGGCTCTATTACGGGTCTGTCCGGTATGACATGGGGTTTATCCCCGGTATCAAGGCCTTTTCCGCAGCAGTTTTAGGCGGTATCGGAAATATCACCGGTGCCATGCTGGGGGGGCTCATTATCGGGATGGTGGAAATATTCGGTGCCGGGTATATCTCAGGTCAGTATAAGGACGTGTTTGCGTTTATCATATTGATCGGTGTACTGTATTTTAAACCAACAGGAATTATGGGTGTGAATGTCGATGATACAAGAGTTTAAGAAAGTATGGAAAACCTATACAATAGGTATGTTATGGTTGCTGGGACTTTTATGGCCCCTTCTGGGCATTCATCCTGACGGGACCCTGTCTTTTGATAAAACCCTGACGGTCTGGCTCTATCTTCTGGCCGGTACATTTATCTGTTTTGTTTTGTTTCTGATGAATAAAAGCGGAAGTCTTTCACTGGTTAAAGATCCCATCAGCAAAATATGGGCCGGCGGGGCAACTGCTACAAAGACGGTGCCTACCTGGGTCTGGCTGTTGATTGCCTTTATTCTGGCGATTCTTTTTCCGCAATTTACCGGTCGATATCATCAGGATGTGGCCATAAATGTCCTAGTATATGTCTGCCTGGGGCTGGGTCTTAACGTGGTTGTCGGCCTGGCCGGGATGCTGGATTTAGGGTATATTGCCTTTTATGGGGTGGGCGCATATACCTATGCCCTGTTCAATATCCATTACAATGTACCTTTCTGGGTCTGTCTGCCGATTTCAGGTGCGCTGGCTTTATTTGTCGCCTGTATTGTGGGGTATCCGACCTTGAGGATGCGCGGGGATTATCTTGCCATCGTGACCTTGGGATTCGGGGAAATTATCCGGATTATCCTTAACAACTGGATGGACCTGACCAATGGCCCTAACGGGATCATGGGAATCAACCGGCCCGGACTTTTCTACCCTTCCTTTGCCGATGGATTTTCCTGGGAGCACATGTGGATTCAAAAACTATGGCTGCTCTATTATGTTGCCCTGGGGTTGGCCATTATCACCATCATTGCTGTGCATCGCCTGAATTTTTCACGGGTCGGGCGGGCATGGGAATCCATTCGGGAAGATGAGACCGCAGCAGAGCTTATGGGGGTGAATACCTTTATCTATAAGCTGCTTGCCTATGCCATGGGCGGTATGTTCGCAGGGGTTGCCGGCGCTTTTTTTGCCTCAAGAATGAAATTTGTCAGTCCTGAAAGTTTTACCTTTCTTGAATCGGCCATGGTCCTTTGCATGGTTGTTTTAGGCGGTATGGGATCCATCCCGGGTATTATCCTGGGGGCTGCTGCATTGATTGTTCTACCAGAAGTGTTCAGACAGTTTGAACTTTACAGGATGCTGGCTTTTGGTGCTGTGATGATTATAATGATGCTGTTCAGACCGGAAGGGCTTATCCCTGCCAAACGAATGGGAACCAGATCTGAAGAAAAGGAGGGATAGATGACTGAACCGATTCTTGAGCTAAGGAATGTGCATTCGGGTTATGGAAGCATCAAAGCCTTAAAAGGCATATCCCTTAAAGTATATCCCGGTGAAATCGTGACCATTATCGGTGCCAACGGGGCCGGAAAGTCAACCACCCTCATGACCATCTGCGGTATTGTAAAGGCTGAAAAAGGCGAGATCCTTTACCAGGGAAACGTGATTAACAAGGTCCTGGCGGAAAAGCTGCCCACCATGGGGCTTTGCCAGGTGCCGGAAGGCAGACGGATTTTCCCGAGACTTTCCGTCATGGAAAATTTAAGGCTGGGTGCGTTTTACAGAAATGATACCGACCAGATCATGAAAGATATTCAAAAATCCTATGACATGTTTCCCATTCTGGGCGAGAGAAGAAACCAGGAAGGCGGCACTCTGTCCGGCGGAGAACAGCAGATGCTGGCCATTGCAAGGGCGCTGATGACCAAACCCAAGCTTCTGTTGCTGGATGAGCCGTCCCTGGGGCTTGCACCCATTATCATCCAGCAGATTTTTAGTATCATTGCCCAGATCAACAAGGAAGAAGGAGTGACGATCCTTCTGGTGGAGCAGAACGCGAACCTGGCGCTTCAGGCAGCCAGCCGAGGGTATGTGGTTGAAACAGGGGAAATCACCCTTGAAGATGAAGCCAAGACCTTGTTGACCAATCCAAAGATCAGGGAAGCCTATCTGGGCGAGTAAGATGTTTAATTAACTTTTGATCGAAACAATCCATTACAAATAAACAGTCGGTTTCAATCCTAATTGAAACCGACTGTTTATTTATTATTTATATCTCAGTGCTTACTGTCTAAGGGTGACGATAATTTGTGTAAGTTGACCAGGATATTTTCTCTAAAGCGGTCCGCACTTTTTTTGAGACTTGTATGGAGCTGTTAAAATCTAATCCAGCACAGCTTTTTTCGGTGATGGTTGTAAACAATACGCACGCTGTTAAGTAGGTGCCTGCCATATTTGGATGGGACCCATCAATATTGTAAAGATCAATGTCGGTCTCTTTTATGGTTCGATCCCAGGCCAGGCCAACAGGTGCCACACCAGAGTCGCAGTTTTTACCTGCTGTGCTGTAGGCCTGAGATATTTCGTTTATTAGCCCGGGGTTGTTTTTCGGTGCCCAGGTCATAAAAAAGAGGGTCTTTGCCTGATATTGCTTGATGACTTTATGAAGGTATACAGCACTATAGCCCATTTCATTTCTATTATTTACAGGCGCCTTGCTATGATCCTGAAGAATGACAAAATCGTATGGTTCCCTGTTTAAATACTCATAGAGGCTGCAACTCCCGGATTTACAGTACATAACCGTACGGCTCAGACTGTTACCGCCATAGGCGGCCATGGATACGGCCATGAATATTTTGGGTTTTTGGGACAATCCTATATTTTTAATAACTGTCGGCAATTCATTGAAATATGTATAGCTATTGCCAACAAGCAGCACCCTTATGGGACGTTCCGGGTCAGAACCGGTCAACGTCTTGCAGATTAATTGTCCCGGACATATCAACAGCCAGATCAACGCAGTCAAAATAACTTTTTTCATTTTTTGCATCCTTATTCTTTATATGTATCAATATGAATTATTCTCGGCTGTTCATGGTTCATGGTTATCAAGAGTTTCTGTCCCCCGGGTATGACTTTCCAATCTATATCATTACCTGCTTTGGCGCCGGACGATATGATGGTGTAATTTTTACGGGTGTCATAGTAATAATACAAGTTCATGCAATCTGAGTAACACCAGATTTTCGTTCCATCTGAAAAGACAAGAGAGGCATTGATGGCCTTGTCCATCTTTTTAATGGCTTTAACAAATCCGATTTCACTGTTTAAGCCGTTTGCTTCAATCTCCTGGAGAATTAATAGCAGCCATAATTCTCCCATCTGATATTTTTTTGTACTCTTTCCGTATATGATCGGATTTTTTACAATGAACTTTTTATCTATTGCGTTAAAAAGTTTTGACATATTGCTAACCCCGTAATCACCTAATGAATACCATTTCCCATTTATATATCTCTTGTGGGGATAAGGATTGGGAATGCCTGCGGGGCCGGTCACCCGAAGCCAGTTATGGACCAGGACTATTTTGGGTTTATGTTCTGTGAGTTCATTGAGTTTATTATCAAAATTTGGATCACGAACCGAGGACAGCATGGACCGGTATTCTAAAATTTTTTTTTCATTCTGTCTTGAATATCCCACATATCCCCACCCGGAAGGTTGGGCGCCGGTTATTTTAAATTTTTGTAATTGTTCGTATAATACTTTTGAATTATTTTCCTGGCCTGAATCGGTATATATACTCCACCAGGTGCAGGCACCTATTTTATTTGGGGCTAAAAACACAGCACTGATTAATAGTAATACAATCCATCTTTTTTTTATAGAGTCTTTCATAAAAACCTCATAAGCAATGCTTTATTGTCATTATATTATCTCTTGTTACGGCTGCCTGACCTGGCAAGCACCCGTAGCGATAACAGGTTCTAATTTTATCGGTTTCAGGTTTCCCTTTGCATGTTCTTCATCGGGTATTCGGCTATCTAAAAACCGCAGGGGTTTGTACAAAAATCCAATGGTTGCCAATATCAAACTGAATGTTCCCAGTATGATAATCAAAAAGCAAAAAGCACTGGAATTACCACTCCCCATAATATGACCCAAATGGTTGGTCAAAAAACCGTCTTCTGAAAATAGGGGTATGAAAAAATAATCCGACATTATTGCCGCAAAAATAGATCCAAGCTGGGTGGCAGCAGCGCAGAGCATCGTATATATGGAAAGTACCCGTCCCTGAACACCCAATGAAACTTTTTCATGCCAGAGGGTTCCTCCGCAGGCATTCAGAATAGGATCTGTAAAGGTAATCAATACCAATCCAATAATGATCAATGTTAAATTGGGGCGACCGATCATAAATATCAAAACAAGCGATTGCATAAACAATATGCTTAAAATACCATAAACTTTACGCTTCGGCCCTCCCCATATCCCCATGGTAATCCCCCCCAGGATCATGCACAGGGCACACACGGAAAGTATGCCGCCCAGGGCTTTGGGCGAGCCAAAAGAAAGGCCTAAGGGGATGATTAATATCCGCAACCCCGCATTAATAAAGTTAGCAAAAACAAAAAAAATCAACAGACTTAAAAGAGGGCGCCTGTCTGTGAGATACTTCCATCCGTAGAGAATTTCTTCTATGAACGAGAATTTTTTAGCCATTTTCATCGGGTTAGTGGAGACTTTCGGGATCTTTACAAACAAAAGGATGGTAAGCGCAAACAAATAGGTGCTCATATCAAACAAAACCACACCCTTAAGTTTAAAATTGGTAACAGCAATCCCTGCAATAATGGGTGCAGCAAGTATTCCGACAGAACGACTCATTTGCACCAGCCCGTTTGCAGAACTGATTTTATCTTTTGAAACCATTAAGGGCACTGTTGAAAAATAAGCCGGCCATTGAAAATGATTGGCAAGAGATATAATGACTACAAAAATATAAAGGTGCCAGATTTCAATGGATGTGGACACAAGGAGCATCCGTAATGAAAGTGTTGCTAATGCGGCCACAGTATTTCCAATAATCATGACCCAGCGGCGATCCCACCGATCCACCAAAACGCCGGCCACGGGTGTTATTAATACGCCCGGTATCTGGGCCAGTACGGCCAATAGTGTTAAATCCATGACTGATCCACCCATTTCAGTATATACGGCCACACTTTGGGCAAAGCAGGTCATTCCGGATCCTATCATTGATACCAGCATACCGATCCATAAAAAATAGAAGTGGCATTGATGCGGGATGGAAAAATTTTGTGACAGCGCTTCCTTTTTATTCGCTTTACCAAACATTTAAAAACCTCCTAAAATTTCTTTATGCTTTTTGCTTAGATCTAAACCCTACTTTTTTAAATAATTTACCCATGAATCCTCTTGAAAACTTCCCGGTCAGACGTTCTGAAGTATTGTTGTTTTTCGTTGACGGCTCAGTGTCTTTGTTCTGCATACCTTCAATTTTTTTTGCCAATTCAGCAATGGTTTTTGTCTCATATGTTTCACTAACTGACATATCCACATGGAATTTTTCGCGCAGCCTGTTCGCCAGTTGCAGGGCATTCAGAGAATGGCCACCCACACTGAAAAAATTATCATGTCTGCCGACAGTCACCAGACCCATGATTTGTTTCCATATCCCGGCAATCGTTTTTTCAGTACCGGTTTTTGGTGCCCCGGTCTTATTTTCAACCGCCATCTGCGGCTTGTAATGTTCAATTAAAAAATGGCGGTCTACCTTTCCATTGGGATTTAAAGGCATGGTTTCTATTTGTACAAATGCTGACGGAATCATATAATCGGGTAAATGGTTTCTTAAAAAAACACGCAGCTTTTTATCTGAAACCGGTTTATCGGAATTCGAAACAATATAGGCCGCCAGTTTTTTATTATTTGATGAATTGTCCAAGACAGCCACGACTACTGCTTTCACTTCAGGATGGGATGAAAGAACCGATTCAATTTCACCCGGTTCAATCCTGAAACCACGGATCTTGATCTGGAAATCGATTCTTCCTAAAAAGGCTATGGTGCCGTCCTGAAGATATCGTGCCAGATCACCGGTTTTATATATTCGGGCCCCTGGTTCACTGCTGAAAGGATCAGGAATAAATTTTTCAGCTGTCAGGTCAGGCCTGTTAAGATAGCCCCTGGCCAGAGTCTCCCCACCGATGCATAATTCACCTGATACGCCGACAGGAACAGGATTTAAATTTCTGTCAAGTATATAAATCCGGGTATTGGCTATGGGCCGTCCCAGGGGAAGTATGGCAGGAATACCGTTGTGCGGTTTATTGGAGACCTGATGGGTCAGTACACCAATGGTTGCTTCAGTGGGCCCGTAGTGATTGAGAATAGAGCATTCGGGCGCCATTTTTTGAAGCTGTTTCACCCAGTTTGAATGGGAGGCTTCCCCTCCCAGTATCAGCAGTTTTTGGGGCAGAACGGTTCTTGAATTCCCTGTTTGAAGGGCTTCAATATGAGACGGTACGATTTTCAGACAGTCGATGGAATAATACTCAAAATAATCGGCCATGCCCTTTGAATCGATGGCCCGTTCCTGGGAAATCACATGAAGCTGTCCACCTGTGCACAGTGAAGAAAAAATGACTGTATTTCCTAAATCAGCTGCAATAGTTGAAACTGTGGCATAACTAGCTCCCCTTGGAAGACCCAGCTGTTTATTCATCCCTGATAAATAATTAAATAGTTGACAATGTTCTATTGCGACTCCTTTAGGCGTACCTGTTGAGCCGGACGTATAGATCACGTAAACCAGATTCTTGGCTGCAACGACGGTTTTTGGGTCGGATGATTTCTCTTGTTCAATGGACTCCCAATCCCTATCCAGACAAACAACATGAGGCGTATCCGGTATGTTTTTTACCAGTTTATCCTGTGTCAGCACCAGTGAAACACCTGCATCTTCAAGCATCATCGCCAGACGGTGTTTGGGATGGTATTTTGGATCAAGGGGAACATAGGCGCCGCCGGCTTTCATAATTCCTAAAAGGCCAACAATCATTTCCAGGGACCGTTCAACATATAACCCAACTAAAACTTCCGGTCCTACACCTGATCTTATTAAATGATGTGCCAGTTTATTTGCTCGTTGGTTTAGATCCTGATAACTTAACGTCTGGTTTTCAAATACTACGGCAACAGCATCGGGTGTCTGATTGACCTGGTTCTCAAACAGAGTGTAAACACATTCAGAGGGTGAATAAGGTGTTTTTGTATTATTCCAGTCCAGCAGTATTTGTTGCGTTTCCTCAAACGTCAATATGGGGATATTTCCAATCTGTTGTCCTGGATTTTTTATAATTTCATTTAGCAGCACTTTAAAATGCCGGATGAGCCGGAGAATTGTCGATCCATCAAATAATGCGGTATTATATTCAATCTTGCACTCAAAGTCTGATTCCTTTTGGGTAATGATTAAATTAATATCAAATTTGCTTGTTTTATTTTCAACAAAGGGTTCAGTTGTACGTAAATCACCAAAATCCAATATGTCTTGTTTTGTATTTCTGAATACGAATAAAACCTGGAATAAAGGATTATAACTCCTGTTTCGCTCCGGCTGCAATTCATCCACAATTTTTTCAAAAGGCAATTCCTGATGCATTTGCGCTTGAAGGGTTGTGTCCCGAATAGACATTAAAAATTCTTGAACCGTCAACTGATCCGTCAATCGGCTCCGGATGGCCAATGTATTGGCAAAAAAGCCGATCAGCCCTTCCAGCTCCTTTCTCTTGCGATTCGCAATCGGTAACCCCACGATAATATCCGCCTGTCCTGTATAGCGGAAAAGCAGAATTTTAAATGCAGCAAATAATACCATAAAGATGGTGAAGTCTTCACAAAGGCTGAATTCTTTTAAATCGCGAATCAAAGACCTGGATAATTGAAAAAATTGAGTAAGGCCTTCATGGTTTTGAATCGACGGCCGGGCACGGTCCGTAGGCAACTCCAACAATGCCGGGGCATTGGCCAGCTGCTTTTTCCAATAGGTCAATTGTTCTTTCAATAAGGGTCCTTTAAACAACGATCGTTCCCATACAGCATAATTGGAAAATTGTATGGTCAGATCAGGCAAGGGCGATGACTGACCTTTTAAATACGCTTGATAAATAGTTCCCATCTCTTGATGTAAAATTCCGGCAGACCAGCCATCCAAAATTGTATGATGAAGGACCAGCGACAGGAGATAGTCCTGATCATTAATCCATATGAGTCTGGCCTTTATCAGTGGGCCATTGATCAGATCAAAGGGTTGGCTTGCTTCTTTTTGAGCCTGTTTCAATCCTGTTTCACGTTTATCCGCTTTTTTTTTCTCATCACCTCTCAGGTCAATGATCGGCAATTCCAGTTCCAGGTGATTGGCGATCACTTGCACGACTTGGCCCCCAATAACCTGAAATTTTGTGCGCAAAGATTCATGACGTCTTATAATTTCATTCAAAACTCTTTTCATGACATCGATATCCAGCTTCCCCTGGAATCCGAGGGACATATCGGTATTATATACTGCTTTCCCGGGATTAAGTTGATCCAGAAAAAACAATCTCTGCTGGGTAAAAGAGCTGATGAGGTACTTATGCCCTTGTTCAAGAGAGGCAATGATCTGCTTTTTTCGGCTCGAAAGTTCCTGCTGTAATGAATCTGATAGCGGTTCTTTAGATGATCTTAAATTCAATTCTCCATTGTCTATCCATAATATGAATCCCTTTTCAAACAAATCTCCCAAAACCATGTCGACCTTCATGTGATTTTCTCCTTGCCGTGGTTATCGTGCATCATATGTTTTTTATCTTGATCATCTTATTTTGTTGAATGAATACCCTGAATATTCTTTTGTTCTTGAATTTCTTGAAAAGGGATGCAGTTATAGATTTTCAGCTCAAAAGCCGATTTGCGGCAGGATTGAACGGCTATTGCCGCCTTATAGTCATTGAGGAGTGAAAATCTGAAAAAATCCCAATGCTCGGATCTGTCATTCAAACTCTCATGAAAACGGCATAAGGTATTTTGCCCGTCAATGTCAAAACCAAATGCATCCAGGGAAATGGAAAGCCCCATCCCTTTTGCCTTGATATAAGATTCCTTTAATGTCCATAGGCGGAAAAATGCCTTTTGACGGTCCTCTTCTGCAAGGCTTTTAATATATGCTGATTCATATTGGGTGAAGAACCGTTCCGGGATATTCAGATCGATTTTACGACGGATATATTCTATATCAACACCGATCTCGTGATTCAAAACAATTGCGCAGACAGACACATTTTCTGAATGGGACAGGTTGAATTTTAAGGGGATATCAATAAAACCCGGCTTAATGCTTGGTTTGCCGTACGGGTTTTCAATAAATTCAAAACCTGCGGGTAATTCCCGGGTCACCAAAGACAGGACAAATCGCAAGAGCGCCCTGGTTACAAGACAAACATGTTTGTCCTTTTCAAACACATACCGGTCCATCTTGGCTTGCTCTGTTTGGCTGATCACCCTTTGGTATTGTGATAATAGATATTCATCTTTTATATCATCTGCCTGGGTAAAAAAAACATGAATCTGATCCGGCTTTAAACAAAAATCCATCAAGATTCTATTCTGGTACAAGATGAAACCATTGATTGGGCAGCCAAGGCATTAAGCCGGTCTTCCATCAAACCTGCCGATTCATTCAACAATTTCAAGGCGATCTCATCCACATGACGATCCTGCCATTTCTCCAAGCTGCTGCCTTTTACCCATTGATTAAACGCACCCAATGCAGGACCGCAGTATACCTGATAATTTACCTTGTTTTCTTTGGATCCCTCAAGGGCCAGTCGGTTTGCATAGTTAAAATACCACTTGAAAACCAATGCCATTTTCTGCTTGGGATTTTTATCAGCCCGTTCAATTTCTTCTTTGGAATAAAATCGCCTGCACTCTTCATAGATATCATCAAAACTATGCTGGAAAAATCTTTTCTCAAGCTGCGCCTTGGTTTTTTCATCGATTTCCTCAAGGGAATTGTAATGACGGTAAAGGTCATAAAGCTTATTGGCCCGGGCAGGGAAAAAGACCCCTTTTTTTAGAACCTGGACCTTTGATCCGATTTCAAACATGTCTCCGGCAGGGGCATAGGTAGTGTCCTGGACATTTATCTGTTGAAGCAGATCTTTTACCATATCACTGGTTCCAGCCTCCACCGTACACTGGTTAATGGAACCGGTCAGGATGAAATCCGCCCCCAGCATCAGTGCTGAAACCACTGCTTCAGGGGTTCCGATACCACCGGCAGCCCCGATTCTGATTTTTTTGGCATACTGATATTTTTGCATCATCCTGTCGCGCAACTGACAGATGGCCGGCATCAGAACGGCAGCCACGCCCATATCCGTATGTCCACCCGAATCTGCCTCCACACAGATATCGTCCGCCATGGGAATATGTTCGGCCAGCCGTGCCTGTTCTTTAGTAACCGTACCCTCATCCAACAGGTCTTTTATAAAATTTTTTGGTGGCGGGCTTAGAAAAATTTCTGCCGCTTCAGGTCTTGACAGTTTCCCCATGATCCGATTTGATATAATGGCGGATCCATCCGGATTCTGGCGTAACCCTTTCAACCTGTATTTAACCAGTGCCCTGGATATTTTCATATATGCCGCAGCTTCAATATTGGGCACCCCGTGCTTTAAATACAAATCCACCAGTTGCTCATCTTTTGGTCCGGAAATCAAATTCATTCCATAGGGTTGACCGTTTTTAAGCCTGCTTTGAATATGGATGACGGCTTTTTCAATTTCTTCCAGAGAAAGGGCACCAGAACCAAAATATCCGATCATTCCGGCATTACCCATTTTGATCACCATTTCCCTGGAGGCGATGCCATACACCATGCCGCCGGCTGCATATGCATATTTAAGATTATAATCGTTTTTATACTCGCGGCACCCAAGGGATTCAGCTCTTATATGAAAGGGGCGTTCGCTGACTCGGGCAGCAGATGATGCCGGTTGATTTGTTTTGCCTGGCAGATCAAGGTTCAAAGGCGCTGCAGTTTCTTTTATATTCTTAACCATTTTGGTCAATACATTGCCCGGACCGATTTCAATGAATTCTTTAACCCCCTTCCCCCACATATAACAGACCGACTCCTCCCATTTCACAGGATGTGTGATCTGCCGGGCAAGCAGGTGTTTTACATCTTCATGTTTATAAGGTCGCGCAGTCACATTTGATATCACGTGGAGTTGAGGAGTTGAAAAATTAAATGAGTCAAGACAGTGCCGAAACTCATTTTTAACTTCTACCATGAATTTTGAATGAAAGGCACCACTCACATTCAGGATAAAGTATCTTATTTTTTTTTTATCCTCAAACAATTGTTTTGCAGTTTCAATTTCAGAGTGGTCACCGGAAATGACGATCTGGGACGGCGTATTCAAATTGGCAATTTCAATCTTCTTAAAATCGCTTTGTTTAAGTATGTCCCTGATCTTTTTTTCGTCCAAACCAAGCACTGCCGCCATGCCGCCATTTTGAACCTTGCCCATGAGTTCGCCTCGCTTTTTAACAAGCCTCAGGCCGGTGTCAAAATCAATCACTTTTGCTGCAAACAGGGCGTTGTATTCTCCCAGACTATGCCCGGCAACATATTCGGGTATACGGTTCCCCTTGGAAAGTTCGTGCATATACATCAGGGCATTGACACAAAACAGGGCCGGCTGAGTGTATTGGGTGTGATTTAAATTGCCTTGGGGATCATCAAGGCATAATTCTTTGATGGAGTAACCAAGAATTTTATCAGCCGTTTGAACATAGTCCTTATATTTATCAAACAGCTCTTTTCCCATGCCTTTTCTTTGGGAGCCCTGACCGGGGAAAACAAATGCTTTCATTTTTTGCGCTTCAATATCCTTCCAACCGGTATAAGCCAAATATTTTATGAAATATCCGATTTAAGAGAGGTGAACAAAACTTAAACTGATCTACTGTCAAACAAATTGCTAAACCTAATTATCGCAGGTCGTTGTTTCCGGATACACCACCCGATAATTCAGCATATCATCAGGCACATCACTGACAAAGGAAGTGCCTTTCATGGCAAGAAAAATTAATTTTCTATTCATTTTTCTTGTGTAATTTGAAAATTTTCCAGTTACATCCCCTGATAGACCCGAATTTATATTCATCACTTTTACCGGGCCTTTGCACGACAAATCAAACGCCATTAAATCCACAATCTTCACATATTGATCTGACACGGTTTTAAAGTAGACTCTCAATTCTTGCAGATCATACACAATGCTCCATTTTGTGGACCCTTGTAAGACATTTTTCAATATGTCAAACGCATAATCCACCATGGTTTTTCCGGATCGGCTTTGGTAGTTTTTCAGCATGTGGGCCGCTCTGACAAATCGATCCAGCGAGAACTCGGTATTATCAATGGGCATTTTCCCCCCAAATCCCTTATGACGTCTCAGATATCTTAAAGAGTCTTCGTAGGTATTATTGGTCAAAGCTTTTACCGGCAGTCTCTTTTCAGTATGGCAAACAAACCTGCCTTTAATCCATTCAAAGGTTGCACAGTTTCCTTTTTTGTCTGCAACCAGATAATGAAGCCCTGGAACTTCATTGTATAATATTCTTATGTTACTATTGCTTTGAATAACCTGTTCCACACTGTTGAAATTATCAAGCTGATATTGAATCCATTGTAAATCCTTGATCGGGTTACGAGAATCCGGTTTTGAATATTGAGTTTCATGAAGCATCATCAGATGAACAACCAGTCCTGCTTCATTCATCCCGCCTGTGGGCATCTCACGGCCATACTGATTAAAGGTCAAACTCCCATATTTTGATATCCAACTCGCGTATTCAACAGGATCGCTTCCAATGCCCTGCATGGCTGTTTTTGAGACACCCCGTTGATTAATGATGACCATCCCGGCCCCCAGATGCCAGTCATAATTTTTACCGAATACCTGTTTCCCATCTTGGCCAAGCAAAAATGTTGTACATGCCTGGACAGAAAGCGGCATTGCAGCAGTAAGTAAAATCATGACACCGAACCATTTCTGCCAATTATTAAAAATCATCCTGGTTTCTCCTTATATCCATTTGATCCGCCAATATGAATTCTATCCGTAAACCCGGCTCATTCAATCAAAGATATGCCAAAAGACTGTTTGATATCAATTCAAGCACTTCCCTCACGTGATCTTTAATAAAAAAATGTCCTCCGGGAAACAAATAAATATTAAACTCTCCATTTGTATGCATCTGCCAGTCCTCAAGTCCCTTGGGGCTTTCAATGGGATCCTGCATACCGCCAAAAACCACAATCGGGGCACAAAAAGCTTTATCCTCTTTATATTCATAGGCTTTAAAAATTTCAATATCTGCTTTTAGAACCGGAATAAACAAATTCATCAACTCTGAATTTTCACTTATAATTTTTGGTAATCCATTATACGCTTTTATTTTTTCAATAAACTGGTCATCGGGTAGTTGATACAAAAATCGATCATTGACCGGCAAGTGGGGCGCCCTGCCGGCTGACATGAAAAAATATACCGGTTCAGGGTACCCTCTTTTTCTTAATTCCCGGGCAAGTTCAAAACTGATTCTAGTGCCGAGACTATGTCCGAAAAATGCAAATGGCCTGTCCAGCATAAAAGGAATCATTTGAATCAACTCCAAGACCGCATCCCGGGTATTGTGAAACGGTTTTTCTTTGAATCGGCCTTCCCTTCCCGGCATTCTGACGGCGACAACTTCAATGTTTTTATCCAAATATTTCGGCCAGTTAAAAAACACAGACCCGCCCCCGCCGGCATATGGAAAACAAAAAAGTCTGATGGCGGCATCAGGATTCGGGTTCGGGATAAAAAACCATTTTTCCAATGCTTCTGCATCATGCATAGTTTCATGCCGGTACTTGCTTTTTATCATCTTTACCCGCCCCTCCTTTTTTAAATACATGCTTGTCATTCTCCAAAATTATAAAAACATATACTTCGCGGGGTCCATGGGCGCCTAAAACAGGGACAGCTTCAATATCGCCGGTTATGCTTGGACCTGATATCAGGGTCATCCCGTCACCAAACGTGTTGTGACGGGTATGGCATGGGATTTGATGCAGTGCATATAACTCGTCCATGTCCAAAATAATATGTTCCGGTTTTATCACTGCAATATGGATCAAAGGGAGTAGAGACACGATTCGGGCTTGGCCGGGTTTTGTTTTTAAAACCAGGGTCCCTGTTTTTGCCAGGCAGTAATCAGCTGAAGTAATCCCCACAGATGCTGTGGCAGACACTTTTAGGAATAAATGCCTTTTTTCCAAAGCAGTCTTGGCCGAACTCCTGTTTTCCAAAGGTGCATATATAACAGGAATATTTTTTTGTTCCAGCTGTGTTTCCAAATGAAGTTCCCGGACAATTGGTACATCCCATGCAACCGCCATTTTGATATCTGATCGTTCAGGTTTTTTCATCTGAATGAGTCTTGAAATAGAGACTGCAGCGGAAGTTGAATCTTTTTCAAGGATCACCGTCTGGTGAAGTGATCTGCATTCTTTTATAAATTTATTTAAAAGTGCTTTCTGCTGCCCGGCCGTTCTATTTTCAATTCTGTGAATCAATTCATGGGTGGATCTTGGTTTTTTAACCTCCCGAGCCTGATTCAAAGGGGGGTGACACCCCTTTTCAACGCCATTCATCACAGACCGGATCTTCTTACAGGATAGCTCGGTCTTTGAATTCATTTCCAGTTTCTCAGGATCATTGGCCAACTGTTCAATAAAGGTTTTTTTTGCAAATTGCCTGACTTGACCTTTTTGAATCCGTTCCGATATCGGCAGCCTCAATTTTGGCAGGCTTGAATTTATCCTGGTTAAGATGCTTTGACAGGCTGCCAATGAACCAAGGAGCAGCTGATACCGTTTCCGATCAGTTAGGGCAAATGCCACGGCTTTGTGACAGGCACTCTCCATTTTTTGATGCGGTTGTGCCTTCCAGTCCGTATCTTTGCACACAGTTTGTTCCCTCAGCAACCGCAGCATGCGTGGAATATCAATATGCAGCGGACAGGCTTCTTTACAGGCATTGCAAAGGGTGCAGGCAAAAAAAAGATCCCTTTGTGTATCTCCTTGATTTAACAGAGGGGTTAATACAGACCCCATGGGGCCGGGATAAACTGATCCATATGCATGCCCCCCCACTTTTCGATACACCGGGCACACATTTGAACAAGCCCCGCAATGGAGACAATATAAGATTTCTTTGAATTGGGGATCTGATACAATTTTTGACCGGTGATTATCAACGATCACCAGGTGAAATTCACGAGGGCCGTCTGCGTGTTCCAGCTTTGCCGGACTGCTAATATAGCTCACATAAACCGGGAGTTTCTGGGAAGAGGCTGCTCTGGGCAAAAGCTGCATCAAAGTGTTGTGTTCATCCAAAGAGGCCACAAGTCTTTCCATTCCCATCACGGCAACATGTATGGGCGGTATTGTGGTTGCCATGCGAATATTTCCTTCATTTGACAGCAGGGTGATCTGACCGGTCCGGGCAATGGCCAGATTACACCCGGAAATCCCCATGTCTGCAGTTAAAAATCGTTGAAACAGTATTTTCCTGGCAATACAGGTTAACCGAAACGGGTCATTGGTATAGGGAATATTGAATGTTTCAGAAAAGAGTTTTCCAATGTCTTCTTTGGTTTTATGGATGGCCGGTGCCAGGATATGCGAAGGACGATCGTTTGCCAACTGAATAATAAATTCTCCGATATCGGTTTCGAAAATGTCAATTCCGTTTTTCAAAAAAGCCTGGTTCAAACCGATTTCTTCTGTCAGCATTGATTTGCCTTTAACAATGGATTTTACTCTGTTTTTTTTTGCAATGGCCAGGCAATACGCGTTTGCTGAAATTCCATCTTTTGCAAGGTATACTTTCCCCCCATTTTTTTTTACAGTTTGAGTCAACAGTTCTATCAGCTGCTCCAGCTGCTCTATATTGCTTTGCCGAATCCGATAGGCATTTTGTCGAATTTCATCTTCAAAGGGTAAGTTTTTCAGGGCTCTTTGACCAGATGATCCCAATCTGTTTTGGAGCCGAGCAAATGCCTGTTGCAGTCCAGGCGATTTTATTGCCTGGACTGCTCGTTCTTTAAAGGTATTGGATGGTTTAGAAAGAAGAATAGTCTTGAATTCCTAAATGATCAGTAATTGTGCAATATGAAGACACTTTACATTATATTTTTTTTGGCCTATCAGCCCTTCAATATTCATCAGGCATCCGATATCGCAGGACACAACAGTGTCTGCAGTTGTATCTATAATATTTGCGACTTTTTCTGTGGCCAGGGCTGTTGAAATTTCAGGGTATTTTAAAAAAAACATCCCGCCAAAACCGCAGCATCTTGCTGAATCATCCATTTCAATAAACTCGGCATTTTTAATGTTTTTAATCAATTCCCGTGGTTGTTGCTTGATGCCAAGCCCTCTGCCGATACTGCACGACTCATGATAGGTCACTTTGCCTTGATATCGGCTTTCAATGGTGTGGATTCCCATCACGTCAACGATGAATTCAGTTAATTCAAAAATTTTTGAACTGATTTGCTTTGCCCGGTCCATCCATTCTGGATCGGTCTGGAATATTTGGGGGTAATGAACACGCACCATTTTTACACAGGACCCGGAAGGACAGACAATTAAATCTGCTTGTTCAAACACCCTGATAAAATGTTTCGCGACTTTTCTTGCCTCTTTCAGATACCCTGAATTAAAGGCTGTCTGTCCACAGCAGGTCTGATTGGGTGGTACAATCACTGGAATACCGAGCGTGTTCAACAAAGTGACAACAGCATTTCCTATTTCCGGATATAAGCTGTCAATCAGACATTGCACAAAAAGAAATATTTTAAGTTGTTTTGGCATATTTAATTTAATCGGTATGCATGGAAGGTAAACGACCGATACATCAACAGGTTGAAATCACCTTTATATCCAATTAACGCATTTCCTTATCCTGCTCATTTAAGGTTTTTTGAAAACTATAATTAACAAATTGCAAGTAGGTCTCTAACGGCAGAAGCTCTCGACTGACAATCGTGAGAGTCTCTGGGGACATCCTGCCATCTTCCACAAGCTGTCTGCCTGCCTCTTTTGCCGACGTCAGGATGTCATCCAACGGCATTCCCATCTCCGCCATCCCCTTTAATGCGGGAATGTGCGGTCTCAGCAGTGCCCCTGCAAACTGGCTGCCCATATTCCTGCTCATGGCTTTTAATTGCACAAGCATGGGATTAAAATTATCCATCTCCCAAAAGCCGCAGCTGGAAACCAGTACAAGTTTGTCGCACTTGACCCCTTCTCGTTTCGGATGAAAGCAATGACCATCGCGCAGCTCGAGAAACGGCTGGGCTAACGGAGTGATGCGGTCAAGAAGATTCTTCATCGGACCTGTGATCCCATCCACGTAAACCGGGGTGGCGAGCACCAGGATATCAGCCTTTGCCAGCTTTGGGAGAAGCATCTGCATGTCATCCTTCTGGAAACATTTGCCTTGTTTCTTAATCCAGCAGTTGAATTCCCCATGACAAGGATTTATCTTAAGTTTTTTTGTGTAAAAGAGTTCGATTTTTGCACCCGCTTCTTTCATCCCCTCAAGATAAGGCTCAAGCACCATAGCAGTGTTGCCTTTTTCCATACGGGGACTGCTGTTGATTGCTACCACATCCATCTCTTCAACTCCTTGATATATGTATAAGATTTTTAAATAATGCTCAGTTTTGTTTTGATGCATGGGTGTTGCTATTTAACGATGCCAAGGAAATTATTAAAGCGAATCAACCGGCGGCCGGCGAAACCCGTCGATAATTTTATTTAATTCTTCGGCAATATCGAGCAATTTCATATCCTGCCATTTTTTGGCCACTATTTGAACGCCAACCGGCAGCCCTTTGCCGGTAACCCCCACAGGAACGACCACAACAGGGTTGCCGGTCAGATTGAACAATATGGTAAAATGACCCATGGTTTTCCAATAGTTGACTTTGTTCCCATCAACCGTCAACGGGTCATATATGGGGATTATTCCATGGAATTTATTTGTGGAATGATGCTTGAATGCCGTCATTGGGCTTATGGGACAGATCAAGACGTCATGCTTTGATAATAATATTTCAAGTTTTGTTGCAAGACATTCCTTTTCAGACAGAATGCGTATATATTTTTTATAGGTTATCGGATAGGCAAGATTTTCCATACCGATTTTTTTCCTCTTTCTTTTGCCCAACAGGTAAAACCGAACTCGTTGCAACGGTTTTAAATTTGTACCGAATTCCATATCCATTATTTTTTCATATAATTGCCTGACAGATTCAAAATCAATATGATGAAAATTTTCATATTTTACATGAATTCCCTCTTTTTCGACTTTCTCAATAGCCCTTCTTGTCAAATGTTTCACTTCAGGATCAATGGGCATTTGTCCAAAATCATCTATAAAGGCAATGGAAATATCACTGCGTTTTTTTCCCCCAACCTTATTTCCTGAAAATTGAGATGTCGCTAAAGGGTTATTCCCAAGGCCTGCCATGACAGAAAGTCCCAATCTTAAATCTCCCACCGATCTGGCCAGAGGGCCGTAGGAAAGCATATGCCGAATTTTATTGATGCCACTGTCCGGCCAGTTGGGAAATGCACCTTCTCCCGGAATTGAGTTCTCAGTGGCTTTCATTCCGAAAATACCGCAAAATCCTGCCGGAAGCCGGATGGATCCGCCCAAATCGCTGGCCAAATCAAGGGGAGACATTCCGGCAGCCACTGCGGCAGCGCCACCCCCGCTGCTTCCCCCGGATGTATACGCGATATTCCATGGGTTGTTTGTTACTCCTGAAATCGGGCTTCGGGTCTGATAATCCATTGCCATGGGAGGCAGATTTGTTTTTCCCAGTATTATGGCTCCGGCATCCAGCCACCTTGATACGGCAACGGCATTATCGTCAGGTATATACTTGTAATACTGGGGCAAACTTGCGGTTGTCCTGATATTCTTAGTGGCAAATTGATCTTTGATTGTCACAGGGACGCCGTGCATCACTCCCCAAATCTCACCTCTGGCTAAAGCCTCGTCAGCCTGTTTGGCGCGATGAACCGCCCCTTTGGCATCAATAGTTACAAAGGCATTCAAGGCTTTATTATGGATCTTGATGTGATTCAAGAATGCCATGACAACCTCAAGGCATGAAATCTTTCCTGATTTGATAAGTTCTGCTAATTCTACTGCTGAAAGATGGACAATTTCAGTGGTTGCAGTCATTCCTTCTCATCTTTATTTTTATGGCCTAATTGTCGCAGGTTGTTGTCTCCGGATAAAGAACCCTTTTCATGACGGTTTCATCATCCATATTGCTTACAAAAGACGTATTGCTAAAGGCATGCTTGATTATTTTTTGATTTTTTTCCCTTGAATAATCTGAAAACTTGTCTGTTATATTTCCTGATAGATCTGTTTCAAGGTTTATCACTTTTACCGGGCCATTGCACGACAGGTCAAAATCCAGCAAATCTACAAATTTGATTTTTCGATTTGGGGTTGAATGTATTATAAAATGAACTCTAAGCTTTTGTAGATCATAAACAATGCTCCATTGGGTGGACACCTGTGACACATTTTTTAAAATATCAAAGGCATAATCTGCCATCGGTTTTTCAGGCTGTGACTGATACTGTTTCAGCATACTGGCAGCTATCACGAATCGGTCCAGAGAGATGCCGGTATGATGAATCGAAAGGGTTCCGCCAAATCCCTTATGCCGATTCAGATATCTTATGGAATCCTTATATGTATTGTTGGCCAGCACTTTTACAGGCATTGAATCTTTTGTATGATAAACCATTTTGCCATCGATCCATTCAATACTCACACAGTTTCCGGATTTGTCGGCCACTAGAAAGTGTACCGGGGTTTCTTTGTGCAGTATTCTAATCTTGGAATTGGTTTCAATGACTTGGTTCACACTGCTGCAATTATCAAGCTGAAATTGAATCCACTGCAATTCAGTAATGGGATTTCGTGCATCAGGTTTCGAATACTGTGTTTCATACAGCATCATTACCTCTATGGTCAAGCCAGCCTCATTTATCCCTCCGGATGGAAGCTCCCTGCCGTATTGGTTAAACGTCAGGCTGCCATATTTTGATGTCCAGCTTGGATATGCCACTGGATCTTTTCTTCTGCCTTTTAATGCAGTTTTCGTAATTCCCCGCTGATTAATGATGGCCAGACCGGAACCAAGGTGCCAGTCATAATTTTTACCAAAAAATTGCCGACCGTCATGTTCAAGTAAAAAGGTAGTACACGCCTGACCGGTACACGGTATGATTAGGACAATCAACATCGAAAAAACCAGGCATTTTTGGATTTTCTGTATCATTGTTTTATCTCCTTTATATTCATTCAATCCACAAGCAAAAAGAAAGACAATAATGTCTTCACCCATGGCATTCATTGTTTGACTGTTTTTAAATTAGTGCAAGCTGTTCAAAATACGAATTCCTTCTTTAAGTTGTGTGTCTTCAACACCAAAGGATACCCTGAAATGGCTTGCTTTTCTAGAAAACAATCGTCCTGGAAAGATAATCAGGCCGTTTTTGCGGGCATGCTCCACAAACTGGATATCATTGTATCCCTTCGGCACTTTTGGAAATATATAAAAAGCACCTTGTGGTTTTTTACAATCATATTTATCCTTTATTCCATTATAAATCATATCTCGTTTATATTTATACTGACTTATTTCCTGGGACATATCACATTGAATCGCCTGGACACCGCCATATTGGAGCGGTGAAGGCGCGCACACATGGGTAACCATTTGAAGGGCTTTCATGGGTTCAATATACGCCTTGGGTCCCATCACATAGCCCAGACGCCAGCCTGCCATGGCCCATGTTTTTGATAATCCGCTGACAAGAATCGTATTCGGGTAGTATGTTAACGGGCTTATGTGGGGCATATCGTAAACAAAATCAGAATAAATCTCATCAGAAATGATAATCACATCATTTTTTTTACAAATTTCGCAGACCTGTTTCAATTCTTCTTCCGAAAAGACAGAACCGGTCGGATTACCCGGAGAATTCAGAATAATGGCCTTGGTTTTATGTGTGATTTTCTGTTCAAGGGCTTGTATATTAATCTGGAAATCCGGATATAAATTGTAATAGGTGATTTTGGCTTCGCAGATATTTGCCAAATGATGATACCCGACAAAATAGGGTTCTGGAAGAAGAATTTCTTCATTCCTGTCAATCAATAATAAAAAACACAACAGCAATCCACCGGTTGCACCGCTGGTGATAAGGGATGTCTGACCTTTGATGCCGAATTTTTCATAAAGGTATTTGGTCACGCTATGATTCAACGCTTCAATCCCCTTGACATCGGAATAGCTGTTAAAGTCATTGAAAATCGCCTGTGCAGCAGCGGTTTTTGCCTCTTGGGGGACCGGATAGTGGACCTGGCCGAAACTTAGATCCACTAAGTTCTCCATTTCGGATACCGGCGTCGGAAACGGCATACTGCCTGCGGCAAGCAGTTTCATGATTCTATTGGCATACTTATACATATCAACCTTGATTAAAGTTATATTTTTATGTCTGTCCATTCCATGGTGGACGGGTTGTCCAGTTTAAAGTCATCCATTGGAATCCCATGGGCTATATTTTTGTATACGGTTTCAAGTCTGTCTTTATTGTTTTTGTATAAATATGTTGTAAACTTGTCTAAAGTTGAATACTTAAAAAAGACAGGCAAATCTATTTTTATGCCGAATCGTTCATAAATATTATTGGCAAACTGAGCAATGGTAATAGAGTTGAAGCCAACTTTCCCAAGGCTTTTCTTTGGGTCAATAAATTCGTCTTCCACATTTAACACCTCACCTGCAAAGCTCAGCAGGTCGGCTTTTAGATAGTTTATGACTTCCTTGGCGTTAAATGATTTGTCAGTGGTACTTCCCATAGTTAAGTTCATTGTTGTTTTCCTTTTTTTACCGGTGATAATCAAATAGCGCTGATCATTATAAAGCGCATACTATTGTTTTTTTTGATTTTTAAAGCAAAGCCGGCGTGGGGTGTTCAACCCGTTGCTTTTTACGGTTTTGAATAGTTTGATATTCAGTCCCATTAAAGGGATATGTGGGCAGGGGTCGTTTTTGACAGGGCCTGTTTTTATATAAGAGATCCCAGTTAATATCGGTTCCCTGGACCCAGAGTTGTGCAAGTTCTTTTATTTTTTTGCCCAGTAGAAGATGATTCACCCTTTCAGGATTATTTTTTCCTTGTCCTATAGAATCATTCCTTTTATCCTTATAAAAAATGTAATTTGCACCCGAGTTGTGCTGACCCGACAAAAATTGCGACAGCCGTGCGGCCAGCTCGTCTTTTGTTCCAGCGATAACACAAAGCCTGATGGGCATCTGTTCCCGGCCATGGCAAAGGGTATAGGCAATATCGTCCATGGCCCAATTTTTTTTCAATGCCGTTTGATTTTTTAAAAAAGCAATCAATTGCAGGGTCTGCTCAAATAGTTTGTCTTCTGTTTTGGCCGATAGAATAATAAGTTCATCATCTTGTTCCCCTGTCTCCTGTAGGTCTTCCTTATATTCTTCAACAATCAAGTGGGCATTTGTGCCATTATACCCAAATGCACTTATTGCAGCCCTTCTTAATTGGTTTTCCGTCGGCTCCCAGTTGATCAAGTCTGTATTCACATAAAAAGGGGTTTTTTCAAAATTTATGTATTCATTTTCCTGCTGAAAATTGATCACCGGTGGTATCTGTTTGTGCTGCATTGACTTTATAACTTTGATCAGGCTGATAATCCCTGCAGCAGCCACCGCATGTCCCATATTGTTTTTGACAGACCCGATGGCGCAAAACTGTTTTTCATTTGTATATGCTTCAAACACTTCTGTCAGTGCTTCCACCTCTATTGAATCTCCCAGCTTTGTACCGGTTGCATGGGCTTCTACATAGGAAATTGTCCTTGGATCTATATCATGGGTTTGATATATTTGAGTTTCCAATTCCTTTTGCGATTCCGAGTTTGGGGCACTCAACCAAATGGTTTTACCATGCTGATTCATCCCGCTGCCTTTTATGACACCGTAAATATGATCTTTGTCCTTCAAGGCACTTGATAACTTTTTTAAAATCACAAAACCCGCTCCCTCAGACGGGACATACCCATCAGCCCGGTTATCAAATGCACAGCATTTTCCTTGATGCGACAGCATGCCGGCCTGACATAATTTAATGTAATACTGGTGATATAATGACAAGGCAATCCCCCCGGCCAGCATCATGTCCGTTTCACCGCTGATAAGGTTCTGAACGGCCAGGTGAACTGCCACCAAAGAGGAAGAGCAGGCGGTATCAATGGCAATGGCAGGCCCTTTCAAATTAAGCTGAAAGGCAATTCTGGCAGCCATGATTGAACTGGAATTAAATACATGGCCGATTGTATCGATATCGCTCATGATACCCAGGTAAATACCGCATTTCATATTATCAAGACTTGACGGTGAATATCCGGCATCCTCAAATGTTTTCCAGGCCTCTTCCATGACGATATGATGGTGAGGCGTCATTATTTCTGCATCTTCGGGGCTTAAATCAAAAAACGATGCATCAGATCGTTGGATATCTTCCAGAAAACCGCCGGTTTTACAATAGCTCTTATCAGGGGATTTGCCGGATGGGTCATAAAAAGAATCCATATGCCATCGATTCTGAGGCACATCGCCTACCAAATCCCTGCCTGTCTTAAGATTCTCCCAAAATTTATCCACATTGTCGGCACCCGGGAATCTTCCGGAAACCCCAATAATGGCAATATCTGTGTCAGCTGGTTCATCAGCATTGGGTTTTGCCGGCTTGATAAACCGAGCCGGTTTCATCCGGTTCGGTTGAGGGGATTCCAACCGTTCTATTTCTCCTGTTTTATGCGTTTCCATACTGTCTGCGGACTTGTGCATAACCTTGTCAACCATTGCATGGGAATAGTTTTCAACAAGATAGTTTGACACACTTTTAATGGTGGAATAATCAAACAACAGTGTCTTTGGTAATTTCCCAAATCGCTTTTCCAGTTTTTCAGTCAAATCCATCATCAAAACCGAATCAATGCCATACCTTTCAAATGATTTGCCCGCGCTGATTTTTTCCACAGGTGTTTTCGTTTCTTGGGAAACCAATAATTTTATATATGATTCAGTATCTTCTATAAGTGTTTCTTTTTCCCTGTGGGTTAAGGATAAGGTTTCCAAGGGTATGGGAGGAGTGTCATTATGCCATTTGGCCCCTTTTGCGATCATCTTTCTGATTTTATCCGGATATCCTTGTACCACTGTTAACTGATAATCAGGTTGGTTGATGCCGTGAATAAAAGAGTTGATTCCTTCCTGGGTGTTCAAGGGTATCAATCCTAATTCCCTTTGCATTTTTTCCCGGGTTTTTTCATCCATTGTCATGCCGCCTTCTTCCCACAGAGGCCAATTGATGGAAAGGGTTCTGCCACGCCGCCCGGCTGTTTTACAAAGGCGTTCTCTGTTTTCTGCAAATGCATCCATAAACCGGTTGGCAAAAGAATAATCACATTGTCCGATATTGCCCAGTTCAGCAGCAAGAGAAGAAAACAGCACAAATAAATCAAGGTCTTCATTCCTTGTCGCCCTGTCAAGGTTCATCGTTCCCTGGATTTTGGGCGCCAATACGGACATTATCTCCTTGCGGGTCTTTTTCAATAAAAATGAATCCCGTATGACGCCGGCGCTGTGAATCACTCCATTTAGCTTACCAAATGCCGTCTTGATTTCCTTTATCAAGTCCAAGGCATCTTGATACTGAGAAATATCTTTTCTGGAATATATGACGGTGGCACCCAATGCCTTGAGTTGATCCATTTTATCCTTCATACCGGGTGTCAGTTGAGATCTTCCGGTCAACACAAGACAGGCCTTCAGCCGTTGGGCCAGATACCTGGCAAAGATAAACCCCAGATTCCCCATTCCTCCGGTAATCAAATAGACTCCTTGGTGTTGTAAAGGAAAACTCTCTTTGCTTAAATCATTGCCTGCCTGTTCCTTTAATTTTTTTACCCAACGCTCTCCATTTAAATACCGGACCTCAAAATGTCCCTTTTGGGCAAATAATTCCTCCAGTAAAATCTTGAGCTCCCAGGATAGATTCCTGTCAGGATTTTGGGTTGCTGCCGCAACAAATTCCACTGTTTTGTAACAAAATTGTTGATTCTCCAGATGAACTGCTCTTGCAAACCCGCTGATGCCTGTGTGTTCAGGCCTTAACTCCTGTTCACGGTTAAAAGAATAAACCAACCGGTATGGTCCTTGAGATTTTTGTTCCATCAAGGCTTTGCTTAGAAAAAACATGGAATATACACTCTTTTCAAGCATTCTGTCTGTGACTGTTGTGTTTAATGACCATTTATATCCTGACCAACGGTGAATAATCTTTTTAGGCCTGATGTTTTTTTTTTCAAGTAATGATAGCAACTTCCCATAATGTTCCGGTTTTCCCGGGTTTATTTCATAAATAGTGTCCTTGATCTGTTTAAATGTTTTTCCGGGCTTTACAAGGATTGCCCGGCCCAATGGACTCAGGCCAGTCATCTGTCTGCACAGGGCCATAAAAAAATCTTTATTGGTATCAAAAATCAACAGGGATTCGGAACCATCAAATAAGTTGGTTTCAAGGGGTAAAGGGGCTTTTTCCCAATGGGGCCTGAAATGTAGTTTTTCTATTATGTCCTGTTTTCCCAGGCGATCGTTTGAACGGGATGAAATTATTTCCCTTATTGAAAACCCATTTATTCGTACCAGTAAATTTCCAGATTCATCCAACAGCCTGATATTAAATTTTTTTATTCTGTTATTGTCTTTGCCTTCTTCAATTGCAGGAGTAGCGTGGCAATAAACCCGCCGGCTCAATGGTGAAATAATATCAACCCCCTCCAGGGCAAAGGGAAGGAACAGGGTATTTGCATCTGAATCTGTTATTAATTCGGAAACGGTCTGCAGCGCGCCATCAATTAAAACCGGATGCAGAACATATTGATGGAATTCTGTTTCCAGTTCCGGTGGCAACTCAAGCAAGGAGAGAACTTGTGTATCATTGAAATTGATTTCCTTGACCGTCCTAAAACAAGGACCGTATTGAAAACCTGCCTGGTCAAATCCTTGATAGAAATCTTGACGCTTTCTTTTGTTTTGACACTGTTTCTTGATTTTCTCAATGTCCTCTATTGGTTCCGTGACCATGGGGGGGGCGATTTCAGCACTTATGATCTTCCCTTGACAATGGATCTCTAGTTCATCATTATGTGAAAGGGTTGTCATTTCAAATTCAAGCTCTTTTTGATCAGGATAAAAGCTAATCTCTATATCCCGGGGATGTGCAAGGTGTTTTCCCTTGTCAAATACAATTGGCTTTAAAAATATGATTTGTTTCAATTTGTGTATGGGTTTTTTAAGAGAGAATTCTCCGGCAGCCCGGGCCATTTCAAGGAAACATGCACCAGGGAAAAGTTTTTGGCCAAAGATGACATGATCAGAAACAAAGGGTTCATCTCCAATAACACGGGTAATAAATTTCTGGGTTTCAAGATCTGAAATATTACTGTCCACAAGCGGATGAAGACGGTTCACAGGTCTTTGCTTGTCTAAAACACCTGGTTGGGCATTCCCGGGTTCAGGCACCCAGTATCTTTCCCGGTTAAACTGATAGGTTGGAAGTGACATTCGATTGGGTCTGCCATGATCATACAAGGGTTCCCAATCCACTGATACACCCGACACCCATAACCGGGCCAGTTTGTGAAATTTTTTCTTATCCATAACTGCCCGGACAAACAGAATTCCTTCTTCATCATCAATTAACGGAACATCATCATCGGCATTCAAACTTCCTTTGTAAACTCCCTCGATATTATTGTTTCCCTGAATATGCAGGATTAATTTATCCAGAAGATCATCCATGTCCGAGGCCACGACTGCAACTCTTTCTTCCATGGGTTCCCTTCCTGTCTGGAGGGTATAGGCAATCTGCTGAAATATGCTATCTTTGTAAGCAGTCCCCTTGCTTTTTTCCATTTGTGTAAAAGTTATGGGGTCATTTTTTTCCGATATGTCAGGATATTCTTGAACCATAACGTGTAAAAATGCCTCCAATGTTCCGCAGTTAAGAATGTTTGCAGGGTTTAATGCAGTATGGTACACACGGTTTATTTCTTCAACGAATTGATGAAGATCAACCTGATCGATGCCATATTCCTTGATGTCTTCGTAAGGATCGACGTCTTTTGTATTTACGCCTAACACATTCGCAAATATCTGAAGGATATTTTCCCGGATGCTTGGAATATCATCTGCCTGCAATCGACCGGTATCAGTATTTTTACTAGTGTCTGCATCATTATTCAATATTTTCAAGAATGCGATTATGGATAATATATTCTTTTTAAGGCAGATTTCATCCCTGGCTGAAAATATCAGTATCTGGGGGATGAAACTTGCCTGAACGGCTGAACCCGGGTCTTTTTCAAACTCTTCAACCAGAAGATGGGCATTGGCACCGCCGGCTCCAAAAGAGCTGATACCTGCGCGCCTTGGATATGTTTTATTTTTTCCGTTTTTTGATATTATTGGCTTTTTCCAGTCGGTGAGCGCCTTCTGGACATAGATGGGCGACGCTTTAAAATTGATATTGCCATTAAGGGTGTCGCAATGGATTGAAGGAACAAGCTTTTTATATTTCATCTGCAGCAATACTTTAGTCAGGCCTGCAATTCCTGCTGCAGACTCCAGATGACCAATGTTTGATTTTACCGACCCAATGGCACAATACTGTTTTTCCTGGGTATAAGGCTCAAATGCTTTTATCAAACCGGCTATTTCAATAGGGTCTCCCAACGATGTCCCGGTTCCATGGGCTTCAATGTAGCTGATTGTCCTTGGGTTTATTCCTGATTGTTTCAACACTTCAGAAATTACTTTTGCCTGGGCAGCCGGATTAGGAACCGTATATCCGGTTCCTTGTCCGCCATGATTTACAGCAGTTCCTTTTATGATTCCATAAATCTGATCTCCGTCTGAAATGGCCTTTCTAAGCGGTTTCAGTAATACGGCACCGAATCCTTCACCTGGAACATATCCGTCACCGCCATCACCAAAACTATTGCATCGCCCGTCACTTGAAAAAAATCTCATCTGGCTTAAAATAAGATACTTGTCCGGATGTAAGGAAACGTTCACCCCGCCGGCTATGGCGATTTCGCTTTCACCCGTATGAATGCTCTCGCATGCCAGGTGAATTCCGGTAATTGACGATGAGCACATGGTATCTAAAGCAATACTGGGGCCGGTGAAGTTGAAAAAGTATGATACACGGTTGGCTATGGATGCAAAAGAAGAATCGGGGATCAAGGTTGAGTTCCGCCCATTTTGGCTTAATAATGAATAATGGGCGTACATCACTCCGACAAATACCCCAACTTTCAGACCTTCCAGGCTTTGTTTTCTATATCCTGCATCCTCTATGGTATGCCAGACCGTTTCAAGAAAAAGCCTTGCCTGGGGATCCATTCCTTCCGCCTCTTTGGGTGATATATTAAAAAACAGAGGATCAAATTTATCAATATCTTTTACAAAACCGCCCCATTTACTATAACTTTTTCCGGCTTTCTTCTTGTCTGGATCAAAAAAACCTTCAAGGTCCCACCGATCTTTAGGTATCTCAGTGACACAATCCTTTCCGGATTTCAAAATTTCCCAGAATTCATCCAGCGTATCTGCCATGGGATATCTGCCACTCAAACCAATAATGGCGATCTCCTCTTTTTCAGCCCGTCTGCCCAACAATGGACTTGAGGGGAAAAAGCGATTTTCATTTTTTTGACCCGACTCACCACAAATAGGCAATTCCTGATTCGTCACCACTTCATGATCCTCTGCAGGGCCGAATTTTTTGTTTAAAACATGCGTGTGATTATTTATAAAATAGCCTGACAGCAACTTTAAATTCGAATATTCAAAAAATAATGTCTTGGGCAAACCAGTAAAATCACTTTCAAGTCGCCGGATTAAATTCATCATCATGACAGACTCTATCCCGTATTGGGCAAAGGGTTTATTCACATCAATCCGTTTCATTGGAATCTTGGTTTCATCAGAAAAAATTTCTTTTAAAAACAGTTGAGTTTTGCTCTGTATGGCTGAATTCATCACTGATATGGGTTCGGGTGATTCAATGATTTCGGATTGCCGTGTATGATCGTTATTTTCTAAATTTAAACTGTTTATTATTTTTTCACGGTTGCCTTCCAAAACCATTATTTGGTGGTGAGTTAGAGCTAAACTTCTTTTAAAAGCAGAAATGCCGGTTTGGGTTTCTAACGGCACAATTCCTAAGGTGTTTTCCATCCAGACTTTTAATTGACTGTCAATATCCATTCCCCCTTCTTTCCAGAGGGGCCAGTTAATGGACAAGGTTTTCCCAAACCGTTTCTTTTTTCGACATAAATTTTCACGGTATTGTGCATACCCGTCCATAAAACCATTGGCAAAGGCATAGTCTGATTGTCCGATATTACCCAGAACTGAAGATACAGACGAAAAAAGAACAAACAGGTCTAACTTTTCATCACACAAGAAGGTATCTAAAAAGACGGTACCGTCTATTTTAGGGGCCAGGACAGCATCCATGTCCTGTTTTGTTTTGTTCAGAATCAACCCATCCCTGATCAAGCCGGCACTGTGAATAACTCCGTTGATGGATTTGAATCGGGTTTTAACCTGTTGCACCATCAGGGCTGTGTCGGCTTTTAGACAGATATCCGATTGGATATAGTGTACGGTTGCCCCCAGCTGTTCCAGTTCCCGGATTTTACTTTTTTTATCAGGGGTCAATGCTGACCTGCCGGTCAGGACCAGTTTTGCTTTTAATGTTGTTGCCATATATTTTGCAAAAATAAGACCCAGTCCACCCAATCCTCCGGTAATCAGGTAAACACCATTTTCTTTCAAAACGATCCCTTTCTCAGTCTGATGATCAGGTTCTAACTCCCTGAAAATCTTTATATGCCGATCCTTGCCATGATAGCAAATTTGAGTTTCTCTACCCGACAATTGAAATTCTTCATAAACGGTTTTAACTATATCAAATAGAGTAACAGTTGATTGTGATGGGTCAAAAGGTTCGATTTCTACTGTCTTTATGAAAATTTTCGGATTCTCTAAATGAACAGTTCTGGCCAATCCGTTCAATGCATTTTGAAACAGACTGGATTGGCCGTCAGGGGCGCTTGAAAGACAGATTACGGTAACCATTTCCTTTAGGCCCTGTTCCATGAGTACCTGGCTAAGATGGAACAGGGTGTAAAAACAATTGAATCGGTCATTTGCAACAACTGCCTCAGTATTGCTGACATCCGGCAGTGCAACATGACACAGAATTCGATTAGGAAGTCCGCTTTTACGCTTTATTGTCTGAAATAATTGTTGATAATCTTGCTTTTTACCGGGATTGACGGTGTAGATATTTTCCTGAACTTCCTTAACTGCTTTCCCCGGCTTTACCAATACTACCAGTGGATTTTCTTTGTCTTGAATCTCACTTAAATATCGGGTCAGTTCATTGGCCATGGCAGGGTCTGAATCAAATACAAGAACGCTTTCATAGGGTTTAATATCCGTCAGTACCATATCCCTTGACGCTTTTTCCCACACAGGCCTAAAGTATGTCGATTGCTTTAACCGGGGTTTGGATATGGGTTTGGTTTCTCGTTGATTGTCCAAAACCTTCGTTGACAGACCCTTTATTTGCGCCCTGATCTTTCCAAGATCATCCAGTAGTTCAATGTCAAATATTCTTATTTCATCTGTTTTACTATGCCTGGTGTTGAACTCAATCACTGCCCACAAAGAATCATTACAAGGTCCAAAAATATCCAGTGTTTCCAAAGTAAACGGAATTGCAGGCTTTAATGCTGAAAAATCAGTGGCTGTTTCAATTTTTTCAGGACCCATCAGCAGTCCCATGCATGCCTGTAACGCCGAATCCATAAGACTTGGGTGCAGCACATACTGGTCTTGAGTCTTTGCAACAGGATGGGGAATAAACACTTTTGCCAATACCCTGTCCTGACCAATGAAAATTTTCTCAATTCCCTGAAGGGCAGGTCCGTATGCCATGCCCATATTTCCGAAGATTTTATAAATTTGTGAAGATGAAAGAATGCCACGACTGCATTGACCCTTCAAAGCGGACAGATTTCTGACAGGCTGTACCTCTCTTGGAAGCAGCACTGCAACGCCTTCATTGATTACCTCAGGTCCAGCCTGATCAACAGAAACATCTTTATACACTTTGAATGCGATATCACCATTTTCTGAAGGGTAAATGCCGATATGAACCTTGACCGAATCTCCTCCCTCCAGGGCAAGGGGTTGAATCCAGACAAGATTTTTTATCTGAAGCGTTGTGTTTTCAGCGTCGAAGTTTCTGACAGCCTTTTCAAATGCAACCCTTGCCATTTCAAGATAGGCTACTCCCGGCAATATGCGTTGTCCTTTTATCAGATGATCTGAAAATAAAAATTCACTTCCAAAAAAGGTTGAACTGAATCGCTGTTCTGATAAATCAGATGTATTTTGATGTAATAAAGGATGAATTTTTCTATCCTGGGCCAAAGATGAAACCCTATCAATCTGCTTGTCCGTATCAGGGATCCAATATCGGGTTCTGGCAAACGGATACCCCGGAAGGCTGATTCGACCCGGTTGAGGGTCATTGTAAAGTTTTTCCCAGTCAATACTGATCCCTTTAACCCATAGGCTTGCCAGTTTGGCAATTTTTTTGTGCTGAATCCATTTGTCCAGGGTTTCACGGAATTCTTGATCAGCTTCAAAAAGGACCAGCGTATCCTTGTTTTTGCCGACTTGGCCCATAAAAATATTTTCTGGTTCAATATCCCCTTTGAGATAACCGGCTAATTTATTCTCAAACGTCTCCTTTGACTCTACAATCACTGCAAGACGTTCTTCCATGGCATCACGCCCTATCTGAAGGGTATAGGCGATATCCCGTAAGCGGGATTCAGAAAAATCTGATCCGCGAATAAAATCCAGCATTCGTTCAGCTCTTTGGCGCAACTGCTCATGGGTTTCAGCAGACAGAACCATAATGAGCGGTTGATGATCAGGGTCGAACCCCAAGGATTTTTCTTTGTCCTCAGACGAAAATTCTTTGATCAATACATGGGCATTTGAACCACCGGCGCCAAAAGAAGAAATCCCGGCGATTCTCGATTTCTGGCCTTGCACCGGTATACTTTTTTCTTTTGATTTTTCCCATTTGGTCAGCTCCTGCTGCACAACAAAAGGGGTTTTGCTAAAATCGATATTTGGATTTAAAACTTTGGAATGCAAAGAAGGCACAATCTGCTTATATTTAAGTTGCAAAAGCACTTTTGTTAACCCTGCGATTCCGGCCGCACTTTCAGCATGTCCGATATTTGATTTCACAGATCCTATGGAGCAAAACTGTGTATCTAACGTATCTTTCTTATAAGCATTAACAAGTCCTGTGATCTCAATGGGATCACCCAGAAAGGTTCCGGTGCCGTGGGCTTCCAGATAGCTGATGGCTCTGGCAGTAATTCCGGCTTTTTTAATGGCATGTCCGATAACATTGGTTTGAGCCTTTGGATTTGGAACTGAATATCCATTGGTTTTTCCACCATGGTTAATGGCAGTGCCGATAATGACACCGTAAATATGATCTTTATCACGTATTGCCTTGGATAAGGGTTTGAGCAAGACCGCTCCAACCCCCTCTCCCGGGACATAGCCATCTCCCCCTGTACCGAAGCTTTCACACCGGCCTTTGCTTGAAATAAACCGGCCCTGTCCAAGGGATAAATATTTATTGGGATGAATAGACACATTGACACCACCGGCAATCGCCAGTTCACATTCTCTTTGATATAAGCTTTGACATGCCAGGTGAATGGCAGTCAGTGAAGATGAGCACATGGTATCCACTGCCATGCAGGGGCCATGGAGGTTGAATGTATATGAGACCCGATTGGCGATGGAGGAGGGATGTCCGGAAATGGCAATCGGTTTTCCTTTGAGTTGTTCCTGAACACCCCATAATTGGTATTCTTCGTACATGACACCCGCGAACACACCCACGTCGCCTTCCAGTCCGGATCTGCTGCATTCTTTTATGGCAGCACGGTTATATCCTGCATCTTCAAAGACATCATGGACACATTGTAAAAACAGACGCTCCTGGGGATCTATTAATTCCGCCTCTTTTGGGGTAATATTAAAGAACAATGCATCAAATTTATCTACATCATCCAGAAAGCCTCCCCACTTGCTATAGGTTTTTCCGGGTTTTTCCTTGTCTTCATTAAAATAGAGGCTGTGATCCCATCTCCCTGCAGGTATTTGGGTGATACAGTCTTTGCCCTGGCACAAATTGGTCCAGAATTCCTGGATATTCCGAGCTTTCGGATATTGTCCGGCAAGCCCTATGATGGCAACCTTTTCATCATCATCTCTTTCTATGAAATTATCCACAGGTCTGCTGAACCGTGAACGGACTGAATCAATAACAGGCAATGGTTCGATATTTACCTTGGAAGAGTTGACATTTGCCGGCTGTGAAAGCGTTTCATTTCTGTCTCTAAATAAAGAGATAAGGGTTTCTAAATGGGACTCAATAAAATACCCTGTCAGTTCTCCAATGGTCTGGTATTCGAAAAAAAGTGTTTTTGATAAAGGACCGAATGTTTTTTCCAATTGGGTTGTTAATTGCAAAATCAGGATGGAGTTAATGCCGTATTTTTCCAATGGCGCATCTGCCTCGATTCTTTGAACCGGCAGTTTAATTACAGATGAAATCAGTGTTTTAAAATAGGAGATTGTGTTATCCAAAATCAATTGTGATTCAATTTCTCTGTGTGCAAGATCGGTTTTCTTCTGATGGAAGGATTGATAGGGATCTCTGGCAGATTCTGGTTTGAACATGAAGTCATTTATCCTGTTTTTTTGCCCTTCCAGGACCATGACTTGACGACAGCCGGAAGCCATGCCTTGATACAGGGCATTGATACCGGTTGAAGACGCCATGGGAACCATGCCCATGGCCGTGAACATCATTTGCTCGGTGGCAGGGTCAACCGTCATGCCGCCTTCTTTCCACAAAGGCCAGTTCATGGACAGGGTCTGTCCATGGCGTTTTTTTCTTTCCACCAGGTCATTGCGATATCCGGCATAGGCATCCATAAATGCATTGGCCGCAGCATAGTCTGCCTGGCCCGGATTGCCCAGGGCCCCTGCAACAGAGGAAAACAGGATGAAACAATCCAGCTCAATGTCTTTTGTCGCGTTGTCCAGATGAACCAGGCCCGTGACTTTGGGATCAAGCACACGTATAAACTCTTGGCGGCTTTTTTTGAGGATGAAATTATCATGAATCACACCGGCCGCATGGATGACACCGTTCAGATCGCCGTGTTCCTGTCGGATGTTCGACATAAGATGATTCACATCCTGTTCTTGGGTCATATCCAGTTGCTTGAAAATTACCCGTGTATTGGAACTGTTTAATGCACTGATCCGGGATTCAGATTCCCGGGTAAGCGGTGTACGGCCCGTCAGGATTATGCGGGTGCCTTTGGCCTGTTGAATGATCTTTTGTGCAAACACAAGTCCAAGGCTTCCGCTGCCGCCTGTGATCAGATAAAGACCATGGTCTTTCCAGGGCCGGGATGCTTCTTTGACCGGCTTTATTTCAGACCAGGCAGCAACAAGTCGCTTTTTGTTTTTATATCGAATTACCTGGTCGTTTGGTAAGCAGGCATTGTCTTTTAACTTTTCCCGGATAGTTTGACCGTCTTCGTCCGGATCGATGCATATCAATTGACATGATATTTTCCGATTCTCTAAACAGGCAGTCTTCAATAATCCTGACAATCCCATGAAAGGCTGTTGCTTTTCCTTTTCAGGGATAACCACCTGGATCAGTACCTTTCCCCGGGGTCTTTGCCTGATAATTTCCTGAATGGCTTCAAAAATTTTTACGGCATAAATCTGGAACCGTTTCGCAATGCTTTTTTCTTCAGATTGAAGCACCCGGTACTTGCTGTCTTTAACCCCTGCTTCAACAGCTTGGGGCAAATGGGTGCCGAGTTCACAACAAATGATCAGATACTGAAGATACTCAGGCGGCAAAACATCTTGAGGCATACGTTTTTCTTTCCATGAAGGGGTCCACATCATAGTTTCAATTGAGTCGGAAAAACTGTTTTGACCTGGTGTCGGTTGATTTATCGGTAGTTCCAGGACCCTTGACGTGAATCCTGTCATGCGGCAGCTTATCTTTCCCTGGTCATCACACAGGTCCATATCAAGCTTTTGAATATGATTTGTCAGTGTACCGGTTTTGGAATACCGGATGAATACCCACATATTTTTTTTGCAGGGACCATAGATCTCAAGGCTTTCCAATGCAAAGGGTAATAAAGGCTTTTTGTCCTTTAAGTTTTCCAGGGTAAGGATATCCGGCATGAACCCTATGGATGCCTGCAAGGCCGAATCCATAAGACCCGGATGGAGCACGTATTGATCCAGCGTGTCCATGGCTGAATCCGGCAGACAAAGTTTTGCCAGAACTTGATTCGATCCAATATGCAAAGCTTGAATCCCCTGGTGTGAAGGGCCGTAGTCGATTCCCATAACATGAAAGGCCTGGTACACTTGAGTTGAAGATACTTTTGTTTGACTGCATTGGTTCTCAAGTTCCATAAGATCAAGGGTTAAAGCTTTTTCAACCGGCAGTTGCGTGGTCGTTCCCTGGCTGTGTAACAGGAAATCAGTCTCTCTGGTTTGGCTGTAGATTTCATATGCAATCCTGGTGTTTTCTTTGGGAATGAGGCGAATGCGGGCTTGAACAGGCTGATTTTGGACAACCAAAGGCCTGGCCCAGACAATATTATGGAGCATGATCCCGGCGGGTCCGTCTTTGACGGCACTGGACAGTTCCACAGCCGCCCGGGCCATTTCCAGATGTGCTACTCCCGGAAGGATATGCCGATCCTGTATCACATGATCTGAAAGATAAAATTCTGTCCCGGTAAACGTACTTTTAAAACATTGTGCTGATAAATTTGAAATGTTTTCATGAACCAGTGGGTGGAGTTGATAATTGCCTGACGGCAATGCATTGCTTGCTGCGCTTTTTGCTTCGGGGATCCAGTAGCGCTCCCGGGCAAACGGATAGGTGGGCAGACTGATACGGGTGGGTTTTATATGGTTATAAAATTTATCCCAGTTAATCGTCATCCCTCGTACCCATAGATCAAGAAGTTTGGCATACTTTTTTTTCTCAACCCAGGTTTCAATGGCCTCCTCAATATCGCTATCTGTACTGAAAACAGCCAAAATATCTTTATGGGTTTTAACTTTTCCCTGGTACAGTCCGGGTATATATTCTTTTCCCTGGATGAATTCACTGAGTTTATCCTTAAGGTCTCTTATCGATTGTGCAATCAACCCCATTCTAAAGTCCATGGCATCCCGTCCCACCTGAAGAGTGAACGCAATATCGGCAAGATCCTTGTCGGAATAATGATTTTTTTCAATGCCGCTGACCAATTGTTCCGCCTTTTTTAAAAGCTGATATTCATTTTTTGCAGACAATATGATCATTGCCGGGTTATCCGTATTGATTTCAATTTGAGCCGTGGCGTCATTTTTTGAAATATATTCTTCAATCACAACATGTGCATTGGTCCCACCAAATCCAAAGGAACTGATGCCTGCCCGCAGTGGGATCGGGTTACCCTGAATATCGAGTAATGGATCCCATGGTTTTGTTTCCCGAAGAATATAAAACGGACTGTTTTCAAGTTTGATATAAGGGTTAAGGGTATTACAATGAAGGGTTTTAACCAGAGTTTTATGCTTGAGCTGCAATAATACTTTTATAACACCGGCAATTCCGGCCGCAAGTTCCAAATGACCGATATTGGTTTTCACAGCGCCTAATCCACAATGGGAAGTTACAGCTTTCGAGGCTCCCGCAGCCTGATACAATTCTTCGAATGCTGTTTTTAAGGCATCGATTTCAATGGGATCGCCAAGTTCCGTGCCGGTACCATGGGCTTCAATATATGTCATGGTTCTCGGATCGATCCCGGCCGTCGTATATACCATTTTCAGCAATTCAGCCTGTGCCTTTGGGTTTGGAGCCGTCAGAGAATTTGCCCGGCCGCCATGGTTCTCGGCTGACCCGCGGAGGATGCCGTAAATATGATCCTTGTCCTGTTCAGCTTTACTCAGTTTTTTTAAAAGGATCATGCCCACACCCTCACCTCTGACATATCCGTTTGCCCTGTCTGAGAAAGTTTTACACCGTCCATCCTCACAAAGCATACCGGCCTTGTTAAAGCTGATTTGAAACTCGGGTTTCACCAGAATATTGACGCCGCCTGCAATCGCCATTTCACAGGTATTATTCTGCAGGGCCGACAGGGCACGATGGATCGCTACAAGTGAGCTGGAACAAGCCGTCTCGATGGGTTCACTGGGCCCGTGAATATTTAGGAAATAACTCATCCTGTTGGGCCCGACCGATGATACCTGACCCGTGGAAGTAAATCCTTCAATGGGTAACTTTGCCTTGAGAATCATGACGCCATACCCACTTTCTGCAGTTCCCACAAATATACCGGTATTTGATCCTGAAAGGCTTTGAGCTGAATAGCCGGCATCTTCTATGGCTTTCCATGCATAGGTCATTAACAGGCGTTGATGAGGATCCATAAGTTCAGCTTCTTTGGGTGAAATTTTGAAAAACAATGGATCAAATTCTTGGGCATCTTTAATAAATCCACCCCATTTGATATTGGTTTTATTATTCTGACTTAAAGGGTCACCGTAATACTTTTGCCAATCCCAGCGGGACGTTGGTATCTCTTCAATACAATCTTTACCCTGTAAAAGATTATTCCAAAATTCTTCCAGGGTTGGAGCCATGGGAAAACTGCCGCTCATTCCTATGATGGCAACAGGTTCAAATGGATGACGCAAACCAATGTCCTCTTTTTCTCTGTTTTTTTCTGGTTGGCGCGGTTTGGTAAACCGGCTCCAGGATGATTTATTTTCCGAGGTTTCCGTACTTTTATTTTCCTGGATTCCGAATTTTTCTGCAAACAGAACCGGATACGCCTGGATCAGGTATTTTGCAAATTGGCCCAGATTAGAGTGTTCAAAAAAAATAGGGGGAGTGATTCCCAGGTCATATTCATCGTTCAGCAGATTTGAAAACTCGGTCAGCGCAAAGGAATCAAATCCATATTCACTCAACTCGCCATCCGGGTAGATCTCTTCCGGGCTTATACTCAATATTTTGGATGCCTTCATAATGAGCATTTTTTGCGTTGATTCAAGTAAGATTCCGGAATTATTGATACTATTTGAGGGTGAAAATTTGCTTGTGTGTTCGGTCCCGGAGTTGATCCAAGCAATACGGGTCTCCTCTTGATTTAATTGAATGTGATGCTTCATTCTAGAAATTTGCCCTTCCAGGACCATGACTTGACGACAGCCGGAAGCCATGCCTTGATACAGGGCATTGATACCGGTTGAAGACGCCATGGGAACCATGCCCATGGCCGTGAAC
>JAHJLN010000406.1 GCA_018821715.1 Pseudomonadota bacterium
ATGCGAAGGTCCGATATGACCACAGAGAAAGGCCCCCGGTTTTTTAAAGCCGCCAAACCCTCATCAGGCCCGAGGGCGGTTTCGAGCGCAAAGTCCTTCCTCAACTTGCGCTGTAAGGCCTCAAGAAGATTCTTTTCATCATCAACAATCATTATTCTTTCCGTTCCCTTTGACAAAGGCAGGTTATCCGCTGCCGGAAGGTCACTCAAACGGGTTTCTTTTTCCATAACAGGAAAAAAAAGCTTAAAACTTGTGCCTTGACCGATCTTAGTGTCCACCAGGATGCAGCCATTGTGTTCTTCAACAATCCCCTGGACCAGTGCCAATCCAAGACCGGTCCCTTTACCCACATCCTTTGTTGTAAAATATGGATCAAATACTTTTTCCAGGGTTTGTTCATCCATGCCGTGGCCTGTATCACAGACTTCCAGTTTAAGATAATCCCCGGGCGGCAGCGTGGTGGAAATCGTTTGCGGATCTGTTATTTTCAAATCTGTTAATATAACCGTTAAGGTGCCTTTGGTCTCAAGCATTGAGTGATAGGCATTTGTACACAAATTCATGATAATCTGATGAATTTGGGAAGGGTCTGCCAGAACAACGGCTTTTGAGTCAATATTCTCTTTTATTTCTATGAATGCGGGTATGGACGCCCGGATAAGCTTAAGCGCCTCTTTGACCACAATGGCAACTTCCAGGGGTTGCTTTTCATATTCATATTGCCTGCTGAATGTCAAAATCTGCTTTACCAGTTCTCCTGCCCTTTGGGAGCCTTTGATGATCTGGTCAAGATGCCGGTTCACTTTCCCGGGCTGGTCTATATTTATCTTGCCCAGTTGGGCATACCCCAGGATTCCGGAAAGAATATTATTAAAATCATGGGCAATGCCACCGGCCAGGGTGCCGATGGCTTCCATTTTTTCAGACTGGATCAGTCGCTGCTTCATCTGTTTGTTATCGGTAATATCTTTAATATGCACCACCACACTGATGGTTATTCCTTTACCATTCTTATGGGGAAAATAAGAAACCTCCACATGGCGCTTTTTAATTCCATCATATAGAACTTCATCCTGATAAATGACCACTTCACCCAAAAAGGCTTTATCCATCCGGGGTTTTATTTTTTTCTCAAATGCTTCGACGCCGTGTACCTTGGCCACTGTGCGGCCGACCAGATCTACCTCTTGACAGGCATGGGCTGCAACATAGCTGTTGTTTGCCGCTTCATATTGATAATCTGTGTTGACCAGGGCCATCTGGTCCATTGAGGTTCCGACGATCCGCTCATATTTTTTTAGCCGGTCTTCATATTCGTATCGTGCCGTAATGTCTCTGGCTATCCCGACAATACCGGTAATTTTCCCCTGTTGATCCATGATCGGTTTTTTTATAATTTCAAATCTTTTTTCCTCGTCATGAATATCGACCAGGGTTTCTTCTCTGTGCAATGTTTTCCCGGTTGCCAGGATTTCAAGGTCATCTGTCTGGAATTGTTCCGCCTTTTTTTGAGGCCAGATGTCAAAAACCGTTTTATTGATAATGTTCAATATGGGTTTGCCACAGACATCGGAAAAGGGTTTATTCGCTATGGTAATTTTTTGTGTATCGTCCTTGAGCCAGACAAGATCCGGAATATTATCCAGAATGGCTTTAAGTTTTCCTTCCCTGTCTGTAACCTTTTTTCTTTCCGATCTGAAATGCTGCATCGTAAAATGAATCACAAAAGATATAATCAGAACCGCAATAATAAAGGTAAAATAATTGTCAATAAACCTGGCAGCGTTATTATCATAAGGAACAACAAGATCCGGCCGTATATATTCAACCAAATAAAGCATACCAAGGTAAAGGCTTAAAATGAATATGGATACGATTCTGCGGCCTTTAGCCGTAATCAGATTAATGATGGCAAGAATAATCAGGGAAATACTCGTGGCGGTTCCTGAAATGCCGCCAGTATAAAACCAGGCAAGGGAAACGAACAGACACCCGAAGAAGAGAACGCTCCAGTAGATGGGATAAAAATACCCTTTAAATCGGCTTAAATAATAAAAAAAGCTGAATAAAAAGCCGAAGAATAGCGTACCTAAGGTTATTTCCAGATTCAGGCCGATCAGATAATTCATGGCAACACTGACAATAAAAATAACGGCCGTAAAAAAACACATGCCATTAAAGCACTGATGTTCAAGAATAAACGCTTCAGTATTTCCAAAAACATCTGTCAGTATTTTATCTTTGTGTTGTTTTAAATTGCTCATTTTTTTATGGCTGGCTTGATAAATAGTTTGGGTTATTTTATTTTTTTCGTGTTGTTCCGATGATTACTGAAAGCAATTATCTTTAAGTATCTATTTAAATATCCTTCAAGTCAATAAAAAGAATATCCCTAAGTCATCAGCTGATTATACAATAACACGATATGCGGCGACGCAGCTGTCGTTGATCTAATGTCAGGCATAGGCTCTTTAAGACAGTTATTGCTTTAAGAAAGGCCATTGATCCGGCCGTTAAAAAAGCAGATTTATTTTCATCGGGCCTGTTTAATAAATTTCAAAGATTTTACCATCAATGCCAGATATTCAACTGATGTTTTTTCCGTACTGCCGGCAAAGGCACCAATAATTTTATTGTTTTTATAGGCAAAAACTCCCACAGTTAACAGACTCAATGATTGATATTTCCACTTAATTTCAAAATAATTTGCTTCTAATCCCCCTGAGAGCTTAATTGGTTTTTGAGTCGTAATCTTAAACTCCGATATATCAAATGTCTTTTTGTAAAAATCAACCAGATAATCCGCACTCTTTTCCAAAGCCATTCCGCGAGGGATATCATCCACCAGCGCAGCAAAAACAGGCAGACCCTTCAGACCTCTTCTTTTTATAACCAGAGGAGAAATCAATTGGGTGTCATTGGCCATGTTCAGAAGGTCTGCATCATATGTCACCATGAATCCATATTCGTTGTTTACATATTCTTTAAATTTTAATCCTTGGAAGGATTTCTCAGTTTTAGCCTTTATTTTTTCACGATCTACAGGACTTGAATTTTGCAATCGGGCGCTCAGTAATTTTAATGCTTTCACATTATCAGTGTTTTCAGCCAGGGGGATCGCTGATTTTGCTGCTGGAAGAATATAAGCTGACAGCAAACCCAGTGGTGTATAAAAATCTTCTTTTGTCAGGCTCCCGGTAAATACAACCAATAAATTTTGCCTGGGTGCGACCATGATAAACTGGCCGCATTTGAATCTCGCCATAGCCAATGCTAATGCCGTTAGGACTCGATGGCCATCTGACATTCGTAAGCCCCAGAGGACCGAATAGAGTTTTTTGGGCAAATGAAAACGCAGTCATGCCGGTTTGTTTCTGAATAATGGCAGAGAGAAGAAAAGAGGCGCCATTACAATATTCAAAACGAGTTCCGGGCTCCTCTGACATAGGTAAATCAATCATGAACTGTACCCAATCCGCACTATGATTCATTTGTGTGAGACCGCGCCATTGGTAGAGGTATGAATCTCGACAGTCAATACCGGTGGTCATGGTCAGCAAGTTCTCAAGCGTGATGGCTTTCTTACGCGCATCTATGTTTTTAACCTCCCGCTTGGGGAAAAAATCCAATACCGACTGCTGCACGTCTTTGATATGCCCTTTGTCAAGAGCGATACCGATTAGCGCAGAGGAAATACTTTTGGTGCATGAATAGATACTATGCCTGGTGTCTGAATCTAAAGGGTAAACATAGTCGTCCAGGACGATATAGCCATTTCGAACTGCTAAAACACTGTCAATGTTAATATTCTTTTCCCATATCGTATCCAGCAGGTTTATCAATGCTTTTGAGTCTACACCCTGACTTTCAGGGGATGCCGTCCGCCAGCCGTTGGTTGGCCAGTAATCCGGTTCTATTCCTGCTGCAGATGTGATGTTCCAGAACACTGGAATCGTCAGGAAAAATACGAATAGCGATTGAATCATTTTCTTCATTTTATCCACCGTTTTTAACCGGTCTATTTTTTTTAATGATTCTTTTTCAGTATTGATATAATGGATATAAGATTTTCTCAATAGGATATCTTTGGTGTAACCGTTAATTTGACACACAAACTCTTTCCAGATAACTCAGCATCATGCTTTTCCTTCAGCCATATTCCGTGCTTCAATAAATGATTTAACAGAAAGAGAAACATCCTTGTCAGTAGTCGCCCATGAGCATATACTTAACCGGATAACATCTCTATCCTCCCACCTAGACCCCCCACACCAGCAAACTCTGAGTTTTTGGATATTTTCAAGGGTTTTCAGTGTTAACTCATCGGTTTCACATCTGACAAGGACTTGATTAAAAACCACATCATTTACAATATCAAATCCAGCTTCCGTCAATTCTTTCATAAATTGAAGAGCCCGCTCCTGAAACCCTGTGACCATTTGATCCAGCCCTTTCTTGCCAAGAAATTTCAAGGCAGACCAAATTTCAAATATTCGGGCCCTTCTCGACATTTCAGGGGTATAGAACATTCCGTCACGCCCCTGACCTGTAACTATATACGCCCCTGACATATGAAGCGCATTAATAAGGGATTCTTTATCCCGGCAAATAACGATTCCGCTGTCATAAGGAGTGTTCAGTGTTTTATGGCAATCAACACTCCCTATAACAAACCCGAAGTATCTGCCGCCAACATTCGGCAGAGTAGCAGGTTCTCCATATTTTTTTAAAAGCTCAAGAACTGTATCGCTTGAAGATGAAAATTTAGGAAAAGGTTCATCAAAATGCTCAAGATTGGCTATCGCATCATCATGGGGAAAAACATGACGGTTCATGGCTTTAGTAAGATAATCATAACCCAGATTTAGCGCCTTGTCATATATTGAAAAATCCATAAATTCGGAGAACATCTTATCTTGAATCTCATTGTTACCCATTTCTGACTCCTTTTTCATATCTCTAATTCTGATCACATTTTTTTACTATTTTACTCAATATCTTTTTTTTGTTGATAAAAACAGAGACAGTTATTCAGAAAAAAACTGGGTACAGATAAAAAGATTAGACGCTGTTGAGTTTATCCTTTTTTCAATATTGTTCACCTTGCAATCGTAAGGATCTTTATCAGAATGAAAGCTGTAAACTACCTGGCGGATGGAGCACAAGTCCGCAAACATCTGAAAGTAAAAACCGATCTGCACAAAATGGGGTTAAGAAACGAACCCCATGAGATGTGGACTTTTGTTAACTTTTTTAAAAATAGTATATGATTAATTTCCTCACTTAATACCTGTTTCTCCCTTTAAAAAAAGTCAGATCAGCAAGGTCTTATCTCCATAAAACGTAATGGAAAATTTGGAATTTTTTTTTGACCTCTCCCATATAATGGAATTTCGAATCTGGGAAGAAAAATAATATAGATACAACATCTTGTGATCTGAAGAATCTTAAAAAACTGAGCCCGTCACGTTATAATCGTCGCTGCCGTTCAATTCCGAACCTATGAGTCTTTCTTTTGGAAGTCCTTCCCCGCTATTATTTTTTTTCGCATCACTATTGATACCATTTTGTTTTCTTTTGAAATTGAGAGCAATTATATTCTGGTAATCAGACCTTTCTATAATTTGATTTCCCATAGTTCTTCAGTGAGTTCTTGTCCCCAAATCTCATGATTCTTTGTGGTTGCGACTTGAAACCCAAATTTTTCATAGAGATGGCGGGCTGTATATAAGTTACTCAATGTCCACAAAATTATTTTTTGGTAATTCATGCGTTTGCAAAATTCAACCGCTTCATGGAGCAGTTTATTCCCCAGACCAATGCCACCAGCTTGGGGTTCCACCAAAAACCAGCGCAGTTGGGCTATCGTCTCTTCTGATTTCACAATTGCAATTGAGCCCACCGATGTTGCTCCGTCTTCGGCAACCCAAAGGTGTTCTTTTTGTGCATCATAATTCACTGCAAATTGTGCTAAACCTGAGGCCACGTAGGCATCAAAGGTTGTATCAAATCCATAATTATTGGAATAAAACACAGCATGGCGGTATGTGATATAGCCGATATCTCCGGGCCGGTGGGAGCGGAGCGTAAACGTTTTTGATTGAGGTTTTTCTCCTGTAAAGATTTGTTCTATTTTTTCCATCGCTTTTACAAGCTGTTCGTGCTCCTCGTGTTTTGTATTTGAAAGGGATAATGTAATTTGAAGATTTGACATCTCCTGGAGCTTGGCGATAGCAGAATCGCCTTTTGATGTAAGTGAAAGAACCTGTTTGCGAGTGTCTTCAATAGATCTCTTTTTATGAATCAATCCTTGCTTTTCAAAACGCATCAATATTCGGCTTAAGTAGGCTGGATCAAGATGGAGTTGCTTTGATAGTTCCTTTGAGACAATGTTGGGGGTTTGACCAAGTTCAAATAAGACACGAGCTTCAGCTAAGGAATAGTCACTTTTAAGAAGCTTATTATTCAATAAACCAAGAATTTGTGTATAAAACCGGTTAAACCGACGTATTCTTTCAACATAACTCAGCTCGATTACCATATTCACCTCCTGAATTTAAAATCTGTTCAGTTTAATGATCTCAACTTTGATTTGCGTTGTCAAGTTTTTAATTGCCATTGACAAGTATTTGTTTGACAAAGTCAATCATCTGTATTGTCGTAAATAAAAATCAGCCATGCACTCATGGAAGAAAGATGTCTAAAAAAGGGATGCTGTAGTCAAGAGAAAAGTGTTGACTTCTCTTGTTATTAGCGACTTTAATTAAAATTCAACCGGTCAAGATTTGTATTCATAGGGTTCAGTCCAAACAAAATTTGACCGACCCCATATGTGATATATGATATTTTTCCAGCTTTGGAATTTCAATTCAGTTTTATAAACCTGTGAAGGTGTCGATGGTCATATTTCTGTATTCAACGATATAAAAAAACCTCTCGTCTCCATCCCGGATAGAATTTCAGGAATACCCCACAAGATTTCATAAAGACAACTCTGTATTAGGTATTAAAAAGAAAGCAAAGGCTAAAAATCTTAAGCGAAAAACCGGAAATCACATTAAGAACCACATTAATTATACAGAAATAAAAAATCCCGATAAGGCAACTTATCGGGATAGTATTGATTGAGTTGGCTCCCCAGCACGGACTTGAACCGCGGACCCATTGGTTAACAGCCAATTGCTCTGCCAACTGAGCTACTGGGGAGCAGTGCCTTTGAACAAGACTCGAAAGGTATATATCACGGCATTTTTTTTGTCAAGAAAAAACAATAAAAAAATTGACATCATTCCATATCGGGTTTATCCTTTAGCAAGACAAAGGACAACAACACCAAGGAGGGAAGATCATGGAGATTAACAGTTTACAAGGGGCAGCCGCCTATGCGAATGTCCCGAATGCCACCCCCCCGGTTGACAACACACGACTTCGAGAACAGAACGTTGAAGCATCCAGAACTGATCTGAATACAGAAAATACCCAGGCTGCCCAACAGGCTTTTGAAGTGACCCTTACCCGTGAAGCACAGGACAGGCTGGCAGCACAAAAAGCTGAAGCGTCTAATGCAGCACAAACCCAACCACCTGAAAATCAGAACAATGGAACCATTGCACAAACTTATGAAACCAGCCAGATTGTGAACATTGTTGCCTGATAAGAGAATGTTGAATTATGATCACTGAAAGCGGAGTTGTAACCAATGCCACCCCTTCTGTCGCCTGGATAAAAACAATCAGATCCGGAGCTTGTGAAGCCTGCTCTTCCAAAGAAAGCTGCGGAACTGTCAATGATCAAAAAGAGATGATCGTTACGGTCGATAACACCCTTAATGTTGAAAAAGGGGACCATGTGGTCATCGGACTTGAAACCAGACCCATGCTTTTTTTAACTTTTCTCTTATATGTCTTCCCCATTATTCTTCTGACCATTGGTGCAGTTATCGGCAATAGCCTTGCACTTTTTTTTCAGATGAATCCCTCCCTTGTCTCCATGGCTTCAGGATTTTTTCTTTTTGGTTTTTCTTTTTATTATATCCGGAAAAAAAACAACTCTCTTTCACAAAGACAAGAATATAAACCCTTCCTTGTCAGAAAGAAATCCCACGTCATTCCATCCGGTTGCTCCCTGCCATAAAATTAATTTTTTTCTCTTGCCAATACAACTTCAATATAATATAACGCCATGCTAGTTGTGGGTTTGTCGCATGAACTCTAAACCCTATAGATAAGAGAGAAGTATTATGACATCACAACGAGACCTAAAAGTAGCTATATTAATCATGATCATATTTTTGGTCACAGGAATTATATGCTATGCCTCTTTTACCCCCCCTGTACCTGACAATCCAGTACGGATGATGTTTCAGAACAAAGGCGGCAAAGTTTTATTCACCCATTCAGTACACTCAGGCGATTATACTTCCGATTGCCTGGACTGCCATCACAACATTGAAGATGATGAAACCTACAACTGCAGTGAGTGTCATGAAAGTACAGGTGATGAAGATATGCCGTCCAGAGCTGATGCATTTCATACTCAGTGCAAAGGGTGCCATGAAGATCTTGGCGCAGGTCCGGTAGAATGTAATTCGTGTCATTCATTATAGGTGTTTCAGGTGTTTTTTACATCTTAAAACAACCCCATACTGAATGATCTAAAGCTTTTTACAAAACAAGGACTTACTTATGATTAAACGATCTTTTTTCACATTAACCCACCCAAGGCTTAATTATGATCTTGTGGAACCGGATCCCAAAGAGCCGGAGTCAATACCCATACCGTCCAACCTTATTTTATTATTAAATGAACCGATTGACAGCACAAAAGAAGCGCTGATAAAAAAAGGGGACACGGTTAAAAAGGGAGAAAAGCTGCGTCTTTATACTGAAAGCCGCGAGTATACAATTTCTCCTGTCGCAGGAACCATCGGGGCCATAGACATTTATTCAGATGATTTTGGCAACACATCCACCTATCTTGTTATTAAAAACGATCAAAGCCAGACAACCGGAACAGATTCGATAACATATGATTTAAAGGATGATATTGCTTCAGCTGATGAATATTTAAGAACGTTGCCGGGAGCCCCCCCCTTAAAGATACTTGCCAGTAATGATATTAAAATCAATACCATTGTCATTACCTGTGCAGACACAGATCTTTTATCAACAACCAATCAGTACATAGCTTTAAAATTTTTGGATCAGATAAAAGAAGGGGCACAACTTTTAAAAAGGATGACCCGTGTTGCAAAACTATGTGTCACGGTTCCGGAAAACATGAATATTCAAGGCGGATTTGATACGATCCAGGTATTCAAAACCTCAATGGAATATCCGTCCAATCTGCCGGCAATGGTGCTCAAAGACCATTTAAACATGGTCCTTCCTGCAGGAAAAACACCTGAGGACCTGGGTGTCTGTTTTATGACTGCTGAAGCCGTGATCTCTTTGGTCAAAGCCTATAAGACAAAATCTGCAGGGTTTGAAAAGATCCTGACGATCATTGGAAAACAGGGAACGTCATACAGGGTCAAGGCCACTATTGGAACACCGTTACGCAAAATATTCAATGCCTTCAGCATTCATGTCAACGAACAGGACCGAATTGTTATTGGCGGCCCCATGAAGGGATTTGCAACATATACCCCGCACCATCCTGTCCAGCCGGACATGGATACGGTGATTATTCAGGACAGGGATATTATCCCGGAATTATCAGATAACCCCTGTGTCAATTGCGGCAAATGTATCCGGATCTGTCCTGCCAATATTCCAGTAAATATTCTTGTCCGATACCTTGAAGCTGACCAGTATGATGAGGCTGCGGACAAATATGATCTTGAGTCGTGTATTGAATGCGGTCTTTGTGCCTATGTCTGCACAGCAAGGATACCCATATACCAGTACATCCGACTTGGGAAACATGAGCTTTTTAAACTTAGAGCAGATGCTTAGAATGGAGACTGCCAATGAATACTAACAAATTAACAGTATCCCATGCTCCTTTCTGGCATGATGGAGACAGTCTGTTCCAAATGAATCTGAATATCATGATTGCCACCCTTCCGGCAATTATTTTCGGTATTATTCAGTTTGGCGCACCAGCAGTTGGTGTACTTGCACTATCTCTTTCCAGTGCCATGGCCTGGGAACTTATCATGAATCTAGTGTCTAAAAAGAAGCCCTCAATCGGTGACCTGGATGCTGCAGTCATCGGGCTTGTTTTCGGCATGATGCTTCCGGCCACATCCCCCTGGTGGCTTGTGATTACCGGAACCTTTGTAGCTGTAGTCATCGGAAAAATGATTTTCGGCGGTATCGGTGCCAACCCGTTTAATCCGGCCCTCGTAGGAATGGCAATTTTAATGCTTTCCTGGAAAATCTTTTTCGATTTTGATGCAGCATATGTCAACTATGAATTCGGTTTTACAGCCCTTGCACCTCTGGCAGCCCTTAAATTCCAGGGCGCTTCAGCGGTTGCAGATCTTTTCCCCGTAAGTGACCTTATTATGGGCAAACAGGTGGGTGCCATTGGTTCCACTTTTGGACTCGGCCTGATCATCGGTGGTATCTATCTGATCTTAAGAGGATATATCAGGTGGGAAATCCCGGTTTCATTTATCGCGGGTATCCTTGTGACAGCCTATTGTTTTAACCTGTCAAACCCGGACACCTATGCCGGCCCCATGATCCATCTTTTTTCTGGATATACCCTTATTGGTGCCTTTTTTCTTGCTACCGAGAATTCATCCTCACCGGCCAACAGGATTCCTATGTTCCTTTACGGTTTTTTTGCTGCAGTAATGATCATCCTGATGAGAAACATCGGTACGTATGCCGATGGTACCATTTTGGCGATTTTACTGCTGAACCTTGTGAACCCCCTCATTGACACAATAAGACCAAAAGCTTTGGGAAAGGGTGTGAACAATGCGTGAAATGATTAGTATGATTGTGGTGTTAACAGTTTTAACAGCTGTTTCTGGCGGATTACTTGCTGCTGTGCAATCCGGAACTGAGGTACGAATCGAAAATCAGGTCTTAAAATTTCAGAAAGCACCTGCTATTAAAGACATATTTCCGGAAGCAACCAATGATCCTTTGGCAGAAAGATTTACAATAAAAACCGAAGATATTGAATTGCAGATTTTCCCGACCAAACTAGCCGATGGTTCAAATGCAATTGCTTTTGAAACTAAAGGCTCAGCTTTTGGCGGTCCCATAGGACTGATGGTAGGCATCAACCTTTCTACTGACGAAATTGTTGACGTCAGGGTGACCACCCATGCAGAAACTCCGGGTATCGGATCAAGGGCCAAAGAAGACCTATCCTTTGTCTCTCAATTTTCGGGTCTTAAAATGGATACAAATTTTGCTCTCAAAGGGGGTGGTGGGGTTATTGATGCCATGTCCGGCGCAACCGTTACTTCAAAGGGAGTCAGTGTTGCTGCAATCCAGGCAAAAGAAATTTATCAGAAACTAAAACCTGAAATTGTCAAACAAATGAAATAAGGCAAAATATTTTAGGAGAAACTATAATATGGCACAATCCTTAGCAAAAGAATTCACAAAAGGACTCTGGGCTGAAATACCTCCTTTCAGGCTGGTTTTAGGACTTTGTCCGGTCCTTGCTGTAACAAAATCGGTTGAAAACGGAATCGGGATGGGAGTTGCGACCACCTTTGTTCTGGTTTTTTCCAATCTTTTAATATCTCTTCTCAGAAATGTTATTCCATCAAAAGTTAGAATTGCCTGTTTCATTGTTATCATTGCCACTTTTGTTACCATTGTGGAACTGGTCATGCAGGCCTTTACATATGAATTGTTCTTAAAATTGGGCATTTTCATTCCCCTTATTGTTGTAAACTGTATTGTTCTTGGCCGAGCAGAAGCCTTTGCCAGCAAGAACGGACCTGTTTTGTCTGTTGCAGACGGATTGGGTATCGGTATCGGCTTTACGCTATCGTTAGCTGCCTTAGGTGCTGTCAGAGAATTTTTAGGAAATGGAACCATCACTATCTGGGGTGGAACTCCTGTCTTTGAAATGGGAGCCAACTTTCTTCCGTTCCAATTCATGATTGAAGCCCCCGGCGCCTTTGTCGGCCTAGGACTGATGCTCTGCTTGATGAACCTCA
>JAHJLN010000407.1 GCA_018821715.1 Pseudomonadota bacterium
TAATAACAAGATCAAATTTGTCAGGATTTGACTGAAAAACTTCCAAAGCTTCTAAGCTGCTGGTTTTTCCGGTAACTGTATACCCAAATCGTTTAAGAAACCGAACCCCCAATTTGACAATTGTCTCTTCATCATCCACAAACAAAATATGTTCGTTACCAAGTTTTGCCGGTTGTTCGTCAATCGTTTTTTCTGCCATCCCTTTATTTGATGTTATGGGTAGAAAGACATTAACATGGGTTCCCCTACCGGGTTTGCTTTGAACATCAATAGCACCGTTATAGTTTTTGACAATACCATGGCTAACCGATAAGCCGAGCCCTGATCCCTTTCCCTGTCCTTTTGTGGTAAAATATGGCTCAAAAACTCTATGAATTATCCCAGGAGGAATTCCTGTCCCATTATCGATAATACTTAGACAACAATAATTACCGGATGGCAATTGATACCCTGAATCCGGCTGTTCCTTATTCAAAGCAATCCTGAGCAGCCCTCCCTTTTCCTCCATCGCATGGTATGCATTGGTGCAAAGATTCATAATAATCTCATGGATCTCAGTTGAATTGGCTGATATATAAATTTCTTCATCTGAAAGATCTTTTTGAATCTCTATATTTGAAGGGAAAATTGATCTTAACAGCTTGAGCGTTTCTTCTATTAAAGGTTGCAAGGGTAATATTTTTTGATCCAGATCTCTTTGACTGCTGAAAGAAAGGATTTGTTTTACTAAATCACGGGCTCGTTTGGCACCTTGCAAAATGTCTATAAGGTTTCCATGTACCGGGTGATTTTCAGGCAAATCCTCAATGGACATTTCTGTAAATCCAATAATCGGAACTAAAATGTTATTGAAATCATGGGCAATACCCCCTGCCAGTGTTCCAATCGCTTCAAGCCTTTGAGCTCTCTCCAGTAAGGCCTGAGCTTTTTCTTTTTCAGAAACTGCGTTTAAAAAGTCTGTTATGTCTTTATAAATGGTCATTTTTGAAACTAAATTATCATCACTAAATATCGGCATGTTTGATATTCTGTACGTTCTGTTGTCTAACGGGCTTACGATTGTTCTTTCAATCACTCTATCTTTTTTAAGGTTATCAAACACGCACCATTCACATATTTTGTCTTTATTATGCAGTGCCTCAAAACAATTCTCTCCTATTGCATTTCTGCCGATTCGCTTAACCATAGCCGGATTCATATACGATATCTTTTTTTTTGATGAACAAATGTAAATTGGATCAACCATGGATTCCATCATGGATCGAAATTTTTCTTCACTTTTCTTCAAATATTTTTCAGCCTGCAACCGTTCTTCAATTTCCTGCTTTAACTTTTGGTTTGTTTTCGTCAGCTCAGTTGTTCGATTTTTTACCTGAAGTTCAAGTTCTTTAGTAAGTAATGCCAGAGCAGTATCAGCCTTTTCTCGATCTCGAATTTCAGTTTGTTTGATAAATGACCACACAACAATCAGTCCATAAACGATTGAGAGGTAAATGACGGTTTCGCCGATCATGTCGTAACCAAATTGATTTTTAAACATGGGCAAGCTCATGATCACCGCCATTTGAAAAAAATAGATAACACTTACGACTTTGAAAGAAAGCCATAATCCGCCCAGAAGAATTGACAAGACCAGCCAACGTAATGAATCGGAAGGATTTAACCCGATGACTGTTAAGATAATGGGTGGCATTGAAAGTGTTAAAACTAGAATTAAGCCGGCCAGTTTATAATATTTCGTTCGACTTAGAAAAAAAAGTCCCCAAATTATTATATGAAAAACCGCAATAAGAACACGTCTTTGAAAAGGCGCAAATGGTAAGGCGGCCATGATGAATGTAGCAAACAAAAACACAATAAGAAAGATTCGTATAAGCCGAGCCTGCCGACGATCATTTTTTAATTCAATGGATTGATGCGGTTTGACAAAAGATTCAATCTGATGAATAACAATATTTTTTACTGTTTGGTCAGTATGTGACATAAGCTGTTCTCAATCAGTTTATAATAAGGATTGCGCTTAAACCTTAGCATAAAATAGATGGTACTTGCAAAAAAAATGATGATATTGTTTTTTATAACAGGGCGCCAGTTTTATTCATGATACTTTAAAAGCGGTAGTTTTTAAGCCTGAGAAACTCTTTTTCAAAGATTTTCAATGCCGAATCGCTGTTTTCAAAATTTTCTGATTTTCCCATGTCTTCAAGCCGGCCGGCAGCAGTTGCCAAAGCATTGGCAGCAAGATTTGATGCGCCGCCTTTAATGGCATGGGCTTCGTTTTTCAATGTGACGAAATCCTTGACAGAAACAGCCTGTCGTATTCGTGGCATCTGTGCTTCCATGGTTTGAATAAATTCGCCCATTACTTCCATTAAAAATTTTTTATCTCCTTGAAATTCTTCCAAGGCCTTTTCAACATCTATGGGTTCAGCAGGACCCGCTTTTTCTTCGGGCTGCTCAGGTTCGGCTATTGATCCTGATGTGTTTATTTTTGCGTTTACTTGGGCCCATTTGTCAATCATCAAGATAAGATCGTCTCTTTTCAGGGGTTTGGAAATATAATCATCCATGCCCGCTGCAGCACAGCTTTCCCTGATACCGGATACAGCATGTGCCGTCATTGCAATGATGGGAATTCTTTTAAAATCAGACGCATTGCCGGAAAACTGCTTTTCAAGTTTTCTTATGATTTTGCAGGCTTCATACCCATCCATTTCCGGCATCTGTATGTCCATGAGGATCATATCAAATTTCCGGGTTTTAAAGGTATCCACGGCCTGCAGGCCATTCTCGACAAGGATGAGGTTGAACCCGGCTGTGTTGATATGTTTTTCTGCAATTTTCTGATTGGTGGGATAATCTTCAGCAAGCAGTATCCACAGGTTTCTTCTTTGTTCATCGGCAATGGAATGTTTTGTCACAAGTTTTTTTGCAGTCTTTGTCGGGTTTTCAATGAGTCCGAGAACAGAGCCGATGGTCATTTTAAGTGCATCTCTTTTAACTGGCTTTGGCAAATATCCCTGAATACCGATTTCTTTACATCTGCGACTGTCCCCGACTTTGCCCATGGAGGACAGGAGGATGATGGGAATAAGGTTTAAGGCAGGGTTTCTCCGAATGGTTCCGGCAAGTTCAAACCCATCCATTCCCGGCAGGTGAAAATTCATTAAAATAAGATCAATTTCTTTTTTTTCTCCTGCAGGTTCAAGCATTTCAAGTGCCTGCTCTCCATTTTGCGCCTCAAAAGGAATACAGCCGAAAAATTCAAGATACCGGGTAAATATATACCGGCTGGTTGGATTGTCATCAATGATCAGGATTTTGATATTATTTAAATCAACAGAAAGAAGTTTTGAATCCTCAGCCGCCTGTTTCTGTACATTAAACCAGGCCGTAAACCAGAACGTCCTGCCTTTACCGGTTTCGCTTTCGACTCCGATCTTGCCGCCCATCAGTTCAACCAGTTGTTTTGAAATCGTAGTGCCAAGTCCTGTTCCCCCATATTTCCGGGTTGTTGATCCGTCAGCCTGGGAAAAGCTTTCAAAAATTTTATCCTGTTTATCTTTTGATATGCCAATTCCAGTGTCTTTGACTGAAAATTTAACCTGAATTCTGTCCTGATCCAAAAACAGTTTTTCTCCTTTAATAAAAATTTCACCTTTATGGGTAAATTTCAGGGCATTGCCCGATAGATTTATCAGAATCTGCCGTATCCGGCCCGGATCTCCCAGGATCAGATCCGGAATATCCGGCGCAAGATAAGAGATCAACTCAAGTCCTTTTTTATTCGCCCGGATGGCAAGGGAAGATGTCAGATCTTCAAAGGTATGATAAAGATTAAAGGGAATATTTTCCAGGTCCAGCTTGCCGGCTTCAATTTTTGAAAAATCCAGGACATCGTTAATGATGCCGAGCAATGCATCCGCTTCATTGGAGATGGTTTTCATATAACTTCGTTGTTGATCCCCAAGGTTGGAATCCATTATCAGCTCGGTCATCCCGATAATGCCGTTCATGGGTGTCCGGATTTCATGGGACATATTGGCCAAAAATTCGCTTTTGGCCTTGGTGGCATTTTCAGCCTTTTCTTTTACCTGGATCAATTCTCTGTTAGCTGTCTCCAGATCAAAAGTTCGCTCTTTTACCCGTTGTTCAAGTTTGTCGTGGGCATCCTGCAATTCTGTCAGAAGATGTTCCTTTTCTTTGATGGATTTACTGATGGAATGAATCATTTTTTTAAGAATTGTTCCTAAAGCCTTTGTTTCCTTTGTACCGGTAATTGGAATATTGACGGATGAAATTCCGTTTTTTTCAATCCCTTCTACTGAAACCATCAATTTGCCCAAGGGGTTGGTCAAGGTTTTAGAAAGAAGTGTTGATAAAAGGATGGAAACAATAAGAAAAAATACAGACAAATAAAAAATGGTTTTCACAAGAGCCCTGGAGGAGCTCTCGATTTCATCCACATATAAAGAACTTACAATATACCAGTTCAGGGGCGGGAAATATTCCATATAAGCTCTTTTAAGGAAATCGTATTCTCCCTTATGAGCCGGCGGCTTATCCCATAAATACTCATATTCTTTTTCAGGTGTTCTGGAAGCCGTCATTAGTTCTTTTAAAAGGAGGCCCCCTGTGGAGGGGTTTTTCAGGGTGCTGCCGTTCGTCCCGGCAAGGACAGGATGAACAAGGAACCGGTAGTCACCATTGAAAATATACATATATCCGCTTTTGGCCAGGCGTATTTTTGAAAAGGTCTGCTGCAGTTCAGTAATAATAGCGTCAAGTCTCTTTTGGGCATCTGCTTCAATGTCTTCAATGTATACACCTGTGCCCAAAACCCAGTTCCAGGGTTTGAACAGCGCCACATAGGAGATTTTCGGCTGATCTTCCGTAAGGCCGTCTTTTGTGGGTTTGGGCCAGAAATAATCCACAAACCCTTGCCCGTCGGCAAGGCAGACATCCACAAAAGCCTGGAAAAGATTTTGTTTAATTCCAAGTGCGCAATTAAATTTGGGATCATCCAGCACTGTGTTGTCAAGATCTGGAATGGTCGTATGCATGATCATTTTAGGTATGGGTCTTTCCGTGTCATTGATCCATAGATAGCCCACACCCTTGTCATATCTCATGTTCCTGATAATGGCGATTGCTTTTTGTTTGGCCTGATTTTCAGTAAGACCCCACTGGTGAAAGTTGTTATAAATTTCATCAATTGCAGCAATGGCAACGGTGACAATATTTTTCCGTTCGGTTTTTCTCATTTCAAGGGCGTTTTTTTTATGAAAAATCAGGCTTTTATATTGATTTTCAACAGTCAGTACCGCTGTATTCAACATATTTCCGGCACTTTCATCCTGAAGTGCTGTTAATGTTTTCAGGGTTTCTTTTTGAACAAAAAAGATAATTCCTGTAACCGTTAAGATTACAATGGAAACAACTATTAACAGGATTCTTGATCTCAAAGACTGAAGCATGGATTCCCCTTGGTATAAAGGCATCATTATAAATAATGTGTATCGCGCCGCATGTCAAGCAGGTTATCGTCCAGGACAGGACAATGAAGAGTGAAGACAGCCTTAACCTGCCGCCTGTTCCATCCATTTTTTGATAATGTTCCGATCTTTTTGATCCATGGAAGTGATCTTCAGGCGATTAAATTTTTGATCCTTATCCATTTCAATAGACAGGTTTTTGGCATAAATATCTTCAAAACAATGGGCTTGTATGCAAAAGTCAAATTTGAGTTTTATATCTGTAAACGGTTCAAGGACCGGTGAAATAACCGCATCTATCGTATTGTCATCCAACCGTATGGTTTCGCCTATCCGTGGAATCATATCTATTTTCTTGTCATGAATGGTCCATAATTGAAACGGCAGTTTTATTGACAGGTTTTGGTTTGCTGCTACCGGCAATTGAAGCGATACCCTGTATTCAGAATGAATAGCAGATACGGAATAAAATACAAGGGGTTTTTTTAATCCTTTCATCATGGTATTGCGGGGTGATTCAGCTGTTATTTTTCCATTGACCTGCTCAAATGTTGATTTCCCGATGAGCACCTGGCCGCCGATGCTGTTGGATTCTATCCTGGCAGCGGTATTGACGGTTGCTCCAACAATACCGTATTTCATTCTGAGCTGCGACCCAATATTGCCGACAATAACAGTTCCTGTATTTATGCCGATACCCATCTCAAGGGGAGGGTATCCCGATTGTATGATTTCTTTATTGAGTTCACCTAAGCAGTTCTGCATTTCAAGGGCGCAGGCAATGGCTCTTTCCGGATCATCCCCATGGCTTTCCGGCGCTCCGAAAACCGCCAGTACGGCATCACCAATGATTTCATCAATGATACCGTCATATTTGAGAATGATTTTGGACATCTGTTCAAGGTAGCGGTTTAAAAGCTGAACCATTTCTCCGGGCTCCCTTGTCTCGGAAAGACTGGTAAACCCCCGCAGGTCTGACATCAAAACAGTTACTGTTTTCCGCCGGCCCCCGATTTTTTGACCTTCCGGGGATTCAAGTATTTCATCCACAACCTTGCTGGACAGATAACGGCCAAAGGTTTCTCTTATGAAATTGACCAGGCGAAGCCGTTCTTCAGACACATCAAATATGGTTTTAAGCATTTTTGTTCTGGAGGTGATAATGGTTCTGATCTCATGGGGTGAATTATCAGGTATTTCCACATCTTCTGCAACAGACATGTCATCCTGGATTTTTTTGTTTGCAGCGGCTATAGCTTCTAAAGGCGCAATGATTCTATGGGTAAGAAATTTTTTTAAGGTAACCATCATAAAAAGAATGATAATCCCAACAAGAATGATGATTCTCACACCGTACCAGAAAAGTTCCATGGGTGTTGCATCTTCGGTAAACCAGCGAAAGAAAAGTGAAAAAACAAGCAGGACGGCTTCAATGAAAAGGATACGCCAGAAGATGCCGGTCAAAAGGATTTGTCTGACCCCTTTATTGTTTTTATTGTCAGTCATTATATCCGGTAATTGCGCTTTTCATATCCTAATTCAAACCACAGGTGTCTTTTTATCAGATTGAAAAAACAAAGAAAACAAGGTCGACCTGATTTATCCGGCTTTCATCTCAATAATGTTTCCCGCAGCCTTGGATTCGAGATTTACACCAACCCTGAGGGCCTTAAGCCCCCGGACTTCCGGCATGTCGTTCAGGTCAAGGGATTCCAGGTCATTGAGCAGTTTGCCCTTGTTCATGAGAAACGCCATGTGCTGTCGAATTTCCCTTCCTTCGGCAGGATTGGAGTATACAACGGCAATTCTGTTGGGCTGGGTCAACCTCTCGTTGCTTCCTTTGATCATAGCCTTGTCCAGCCTGGATTTGATGATTTCGTGGCGGACATCATAGGCACCGTCCACATCAAACCGTTTCTCATCAAACCGAAACCTTATGGAAAGGGGGGTATGGTTGACAAGAATCAGATGGCAGGTATCCAGCGGCACCTTAAGTTCAGGTTTTATCTTTTCCGTATGCCATGCCAGACCGCAGGAAAGCATCATCTGCCACAAGGTCATGTTCTTGATATGAAACGCGGCAAGTTTTTGGTTTTCCATCATGGCGGCACCAATATACATCATATAATCCACACCATCGGTCTGCCGTTTCTCAAAATAGTGGGGAAAAGTCTGCTGGATCTGAGTATCTTCTTTGGCCAGATAGGCAGACAATGTCTCGTTGAGGCGGGACACGCTTTGTTCGTATTGTTTTCTTTTATCGTAAATTACGCCTGCCACAGGATCCAGGGCATTATTGTAATTTTCAATGCGCTTGGCAACATCGGGGCCCAGTCCCATAAGATCCTCAAATGTTGATGAAACTTCATAGTTCAGGAAAGAAAAAACTGATGTTTCATCTCCAGAGTTCACGCCGGAGGAAATCGCCTCAATTTTTGCTTCGATCCTGTACTTGTATTCTTCCAACAGCGGCCAGGGTCTTTCTTTGACACCGGCCTCCATGATATCAAGCGCCAGGGTAAGCTGCCGGGTTAAATCCTGGGCAATGCCTTTATTCCTGGCAAAGGATGATCCTCTGATATCAGATTGTCCGTAAAAGGGAACCACATCTTTGAAGATAATAGGTTCCATTTCAGAGGTTGTCCCTTCGCGAAGTCGTTCCATGTGACTCATGGCAGCTTTTTCAAACCGCCATTCCACTGAAGGATGAACCGCCGTGCATTTTTCTTTTATAATGGACTGAACAGCTTTTCCAAGTTCATCCAGTCCTCTTTTCAATGCAACGGAAAAAATCGGGGTCACCTGTTCAAGCAGCATGGTTTCAATGGGGCCAAGATCATTGGGTTTGCAGGTAAAGACTTCAAGGGTGCCGATGACTTTCCCCTGGTAGGATAGCGGAGATATCAGCATGGACCTGATGCCGGCCGATACAGCCTGCTGTTCTGCCATGACCTTTTCCGGTTTTTCTTTCAGATCGTTGACCCGCAAAGTAGATCCTTGTTCAACAGCCTTCATCCATACTGAGTCCTTTAAATCTTTCAAGTTCATATGGTGAGAATTTGAGAAAAGACAATTTATATTTGAGCAGCAGTCATTTTTGATAATCATGACCTGATCCCCCTGGAGGGCACCGATTCCCACGGCCAGATCCGGGCGTTTGAAAAGCACCTGGAGGCGCGATTCCAAAAGCTTGATCCCGTCTGATGAAAAAATAGACTGTTGATCAATCAAGTCTCTTTCAAGTGCGGAAATAACTTCAGAATCGGTGATATCCATGGCGCGAACAACCGTAAACCCTGTAAACTCAAACTGACTCAAGTCTATGAATGTCTCTAATACCTTAATATCTGTAATATTATCTGCAATAACGGCCCGGTCTTTATCAGATAATTTTTTTGGGGTTTTTTGTGCAGTAACTTTAACAAACTGAAAATCAGGCACGACTCTGAAGTACCTGTCCAGTCCGGTTTTTTCATCGGTAACAATACGGGTGGTTGCATTGTTGAGCCCCTGAGTATTGATATTGTATATCCGGTCCAGGACCAGAAAATAAATTCTTAAAAGCTTGCCATCCCTTGCAGTACCGCAGTCCTGATTTGCACTGCCGTTTAAAAACCTGTTCCCGTCAATAAACAGTTTCTGAAACATGGGGGTTACGTAGAAAGGCTCAAAGGTACAGCATGTCAGAGCACCCGCGATTTCCGTATCAAAGGAGGCGGGTGGAAACACGGCACTCATTAAAGGGTTAAGAATATCGTGGACTTCATTCAGGATACTGATATTTTTAATGGATCCCTGGAGTTCTGGATTTTCATTTATTTTTTGTTTTATTTCCTTAAACATGTGAGCCATGTGATGGCATTCAGGCACCAGCTTTTTTTCCCAGAAATCCAGCAAAGGTGACAGGCTTACCATTGACTTAAGCGGGATATCAAAAAAATTTGTTTTCATGATTTTCCTCCTTGGAATTATCTTAATCATAATAATCACAGGACAAACAAAGTCAACTTTTGGCTTCAATCATGCCTTTGGTAAGATTTTTATATCCTTCAAGTTTGATTCTTTTTAACTTGCATTTTTCTTTAATGATTTTTGCAGCTTCCATATTCAGGGCTTTTTGTTTTTCATTGACCCTGACATTAAACCCGCAGTTAAACGGGCCTAATTTTATTGAATTTTGAACCCCATCGTAATCTTCATGTATCTTGGTATAGGGGTGAGCAAAAAGCCATCTGAGCTGAAGAGTTGTCACGGCATTCTCAGAAAGGGTGTCCATGAAATATTCAAGGTCTAAAAGATCCTGTTCAATAAGGTTATTCCAGCCGAGAATCACATTGGCATTAACCTTGAAACCGTTTTCCCGGCACAGTTCAAGGGTTTGAAAAACTTCATCCATTTTTGTCCCTTTGTTCAGGTATTTCCACATCCGGTTAGAAGGAAATTCAATGCCAAACCCCAGTGTGCAGTCGGGGATATTTTTATCCAGTTGTTCTATGACCTGTTTTAAGGCATTTGTTTCAGCCCTGGCCGCTCTCATGAAAAATCGGTATTCCATATCGATCCGGTTGGGAAGGCGGGGAAGAATGGATTTGATATGTTCAGGCGTGATGGAGCCTGTATTGAGGCGGACAATTTTATGACCTTGAAAGTCAAGATTTCCAAACTCAAGATTGATCTGTTCTCTTTTTCTGAAATGATCCATTGAATGCTGTGCAATGGAACAAAACGGGCATTTTTTCCAGTAACATAAATTTTCAAGGGTATAGGAAAAATAAATCCGGCTGTCTCTGGGGATTACACCTGGAATATCAAATTTCCATTTCCCTGAAAAGTTGGGAACCTTGAACAGATCTTCTACGCTTTGGCCGGTGATAAAGAGGTTGGAAGGCAGTTGTTTTTCCACTTTGAAATGAACTGAATTCCAGCCCTCCGGACCTGCGCACCGTTCCGATGCCACGGGACCGCCCACAATAAACTCGATGTCAGGATACAGGGTTGCCCATGTAAAAGCCTGGTACAGGTGATTGACATAACTTGCACTGATATATACCCGGCCTTTTTGGATCGGGAGGGGTCTGTTCTGGTATGTTGATTCCTCATACCATTTGTCATTGTCTGCCTCATGTTCCATCCACAGGAAATCGCCTTTGCTTTGACACAGGTCATAGGTGTCTGAAAAACCATTGCAAAGGTCAAACCAGCCGCTTTTTGTTTTGCTGTAAAATTGTATGAATAAGGTGTCTGACATGTTAATATACCCAATACGGTTAAAATTAAGAGAATAAACTGCTGCAAATTTTTTAATTATAAACTTAAGAATACATTAGATAAAGGGTTTTGTCTTGATTTAATTTTTTTGTACCGCGGTTTTGATGGATAAAAAATAGAGCATTTTTTGTTTAATTGATAAAGACATTCCGCCTTCTCAAATTTTAAAAGATAGACTCACTAAGGGTTTGACAATTTACAATGCTTGTCATACAAATGATGGGTCATTAGTTTACAGACAGGATTTTGGAGGATAGTTGAAAAATTATGAAAATAGGGTTCTTAATGGACGATTTGCGGCACATTGACCCCATATGGGAAACAACCGCCTATTTAATGTATGAATGCAATCAGAGAGACCATACGGTTTATTTTTTAGAACCCCATGATATCTATATCCGTGACAATAAAGTGGTTGCCAGAATGCGAAATATCAGCGTTCAATCCGGCCTTTCAATGGAGGAATACTGGAAGGCGCTTCTTCGGTGTCTTGATCAGGAAGAGCTTATCTTTGAAACCGTCACAGATCTTGATGCACTTTTCTTAAGAAAAGATCCGCCCATTATTTATGAAGTGATGGAGTTTTTAGGTCCTGTCAGTGATAAGGTATTCATGATTAACAGTACCGCAGGCCAGCTCAATGGTAACAGTAAAGTATATATTTTGAATTTTCCTGAAATAATTCCTGAAACACATGTATCAAGAGATCCTAGACGGCTAAAAAAACTGATTGATAATTTTGGCGGTGATATGGTGATAAAACCGCTTCAGGGTCATGGCGGGCATGGGGTTATTAAAGTAAGCAACCGGGATCAGGAGAATTTGAATTCTTTGATCAATTATTATGTCAGAGCCGGCAAGCCATATCCTGAAAGACGTCCCATCATGGTTCAAGAGTATCTGAAAAAAGTGAAAAAGGATGGGGATATCAGAATTTTATTGCTCAATGGGGAGATTCTAGGTGCCATGGCAAGAAAATCTGTTTCCGGAGATTTCAGAACCAATGTTCATGCCGGCGCCATGGCGTTTAAGCATGTGATAACAAGAGAGCAAAAAGAGATCTGCGAAATAATAAAGCCAAAACTGATAAAAGATGGTCTTTTTTTTGTCGGAATTGATATTATAGGGGATAAACTGGTTGAGGTTAATTGTGTGAGCCCGGGGGGAATTCCCAGGATTAACTTGTTTAATAATGACAAACTTGAATCAAAGGTGGTGGATTTTGTTGAACAAAAAATTATTGAATCAAAAAAATCTGAGGGTTATAAAACAGTTCAACTTGTCGGTTAAATTTTTTGTAAACAGTATACTTTTTTCAGGATTAATGGTTGTTTTTGTTGCCCTCCTTTTTTCCTGCCAGAAAACATCCAAGAGCACACTGATTAAAATCGGACTTCCTGAAGAACCCAAATCTTTGAATATATGGTTGTCCAGCGATGCAAATTCTAAAAAAATTTTAGACCAGATTTACCAGCCGCTTTATACACGAGATCCCAACACCCTGGAAATTATCCCGTGGCTGGCAAAAGAAGATCCGGTTTTCAATGAACAGGAATTGTCCTATACCGTCAAACTCAGAGATGCCAAATGGTCTGACGGGTCCCAATTTACGAGCGAAGATGTTTTGTTCACAAAAAAAATATTTTTTGATTTTAAAATACCCCGGTATTACAGTACATGGAAGGTGATTAAAAGAATAGAAGCGCCGGACAAACAAACGGTTGTGTTCTATTTAAACGAACCGTCCGCCATATTTATTTCCCGGGTTCTGACCACTTCCATTGTTTCAAAAAAAGAATGGGAGCAGGTTGCCGCAAAAGCCATAGAAACGGAAAAACCCCTTAGATTCATACAGGATTATTTAGTTGAAAAGCCATTGGGGACTGGGCCTTTCACCCTTTTTGAATATAAAAAAGGGGCCTATCTTCACATGAAAAAAAATCCCTATTTTTTTGGAACAGGGAAAAAAATTGCCGGGTTTCTACTTGGCCCATATGTAGACAGTCTGTTGTTTAAAATCTACGGCACCAGCGATGTGGCCATCCTGGCCCTAAAAAAAGGGGATATTGATTTTTACTGGTGGGATATTCAGCCGGGATATTTAGAGGATTTAAAAAAACAGGACAATATCAAGATATTTTTGAATAAAAAAAGTGCATTGTATTATATGGGATTCAATGTCAGAAAACCGCCGTTTAATGATAAAATACTCAGACAGGCCATTGCCACACTGATTAAAAAGGAATTTATTCTAACCAGAATTCTTCAGAATTACGGCACTCCCATGCATTCCATCGTGCCGGAAGGAAATCAATTCTGGTACAATCCCAATGTTGAAAAATTTGGACATGGCCAAACGCCTGAAGAGAGAATCAAGGCGGCTTATCATCTTCTCAAAACTGCCGGGTATACCTGGGAGATTCCACCCCTTGATGATCAGGGCAATATTGTTAAGGCATCCGGCATACGGCTTCCTTCAGGTGATCCTATGGAAAAGTTTGTCATCCTGACCCCTCCTGCTGACTATGATCCCAAGCGGGCCTTTGCCGGTACAATGATTCAAGAATGGCTCAGGGATATGGGGATGCCGGCCTTTGCAAGGCCCATGTCCTTTAACTCCCTGATTGATACGGTAAAAGGGACACATGAATTTGATGCCTTCATCTTAGGGTATGGTCATCTTAATCTTGATCCGGATTATCTGAGGTCATTTTTTAGTTCTGAAAATGACAAGCCAAGAGGATGGAACATGAGCGGGTATAAAAATCCTGATTATGATGCATTGGCCGATCAGCAAATAAGTATTATTGATATTGAGGCCAGAAAGAAAATGATATGGGAGATGCAGAAAATCATCATTCAGGACGTCCCCTATATCCCATTATATAATCCGCATATCATTGAGGCCGTCAGCACGGATAGATTCGGCGGGTGGATTGAGGAAGTTGACGGCATCGGCAATATCTGGTCTTTATGCATGGTGAAACCCAAATAATGAACCCAGCAGAATCCGGATTATAAGAAATGAGAAACCAGAAATTTATTTTCAGAAAATTTATTGAAATTTTCACCATTTTTTTTATTATCCTTACCGTGCTCTTTTTTTTATTCCGTCTGGCGCCGGGAGATCCGGTTTCAAAGATGGTAGACCCGACGCTGACCCCTGAAGACACCCAGCATATGATAGAGCAGCTTGGCCTGGATAAGCCTGCACA
>JAHJLN010000408.1 GCA_018821715.1 Pseudomonadota bacterium
AAAATTTTCTTCCGGGTTTTGAATATTGAATTAATTCACTTGTGCTTTTTCCGTCGCGATGATGTATTGTTATTCTTTTTATATATAATCTCAACTCTGGAGAATACCAATAGATATCTTTTACTCCTTTACGGTTAGCTATGATCTTAAATGCTTTAAAACTCCCTGCAGGTACTATTACATTTTCAAAAGATTTCATTACAACAGTTCTTGAGATATTTCCACTAATCACTTTGCTTTTTAAAAAGTATTCGGATTGATATTTTTTCCCAACAAATAGCGGGAATTTATATAAATCATCATGAGGCTCTGCGCTTTTAACCAATTCACCATTAAAAATTTTTCCGATCCAGTTTTTGCTTTCTTTGTCATAAATTATCATTTCGTTTCTGTCTAAAATTGAAACATGATGCACCTCTCTACCTTCAAATATGCCGTCTTCCATTACAACAAAAGATCTTTTATAGCTGTCTTTTTCTGTAACAATTTTATATGTATATTTAGTGCCAACTAAAGGAAACTCTGCTTGAGCAATTTCTTCTCCTGTCAGAGGTATATCAATGACTTTAGACTGTTCAGGCAACGAAACCGTACTTTTTTCAACAGAAGCGGGCTGGGGTGGAGGGGATAAAGGATGTATGTAGAAGATCCAAATCGCTGCCACAATGGTCAATGCAATAACCGCAATTGCACCGATAAGAGACACTTTCCGAGGTTGAGCTTGCGGGTATCTTCTTTTCTTTCCCTTTTCCGCAATTGTTATTCGTGGCTCCATTAAGACCCGATAGGCACTTACTGGCTTGGTGATGTTTTTTACGGTTTGATCACCTAAAAACTCATATCCATAAGGCAGCTTACTTTCAATATGATCAAAAGCTGTTTTGGAGATACAGATGCCTCCCGCTTCAGCCAAGCCTTCCAGCCTAGCAGCGATGTTAACGCCATCACCATAAATCCGATCCTCTTCTTGAATGACATCTCCGAGGTTGATACCGATACGGAATTGCATCTTCCTGTTTTCGGGTAATTCGTTGTTGCGGGCTTTGATCTCTTTTTGAATAGCCACAGCGCATTGCACTGCATCAACCACACTGGCAAATTCAGCCATCAAGTTATCGCCCGGAGAATCCACCACTTTGCCGCTATGCTGCTGGACAAGTGCGGATATTATCATACGGTACGAAGTAATTGTTCGGACAGTGGCTTCTTCGTCCTCACCCATGAGGCGGCTGTAGCCGACAACATCAGTACTAAAAATCACGGTGAGTTTGCGTTTAAACCTTTTGTCTGCCATTATGACACCTCTTTATTTATAGTTTTAAACAGATTCACTAAGTATGTGAACTATTTAAAGGAGCACAAAAATCAGATTGGAGATCGAAATCAATTCTGGAAATAGAGCACTGTTTCAGGTTAGTTAGAATAGACAAATCAAGACCAACTTAGATGTATTTATACCCGTCTCGATGGGATTAAGTCAATCACAATTGAGGATTACGCCCAGGTTGTGTTTCCCAATTACACTTGATATATATTGAGTTTGTTTTTTTAAAATGGCTAATCTTTTTCCTGTCGATTCTGAACGGAATTGAACAGGATGGCATTTTCAATGGCAATAGCAGCCTGCTGGGAAAAAATGCTTAGTAACAGCGCATCATCTTCTGTGAAACAGGCTTTTTCATTCTTATTGATCACCTCCAGAACGCCTATAAGTTTTCGTTTGGATCTCATGGGGACACAAAGCAAAGAGCTGGTTTCAACACCGGTCATATCATCAATCCGCGAATAAAACCGAGGATCATTCTTAACATCGTCCACCAGGACATGCTGCTGGTTTTGGGCCACCCAGCCGGCAACCCCAACTCCTGGAGGAATCCGGATATCTTTTAACTCATCGGCTTTGGGGCCGGTGGGGATACTGAATACCAATTCCCCGGTTTTATCATCTAAAAGCATCAGGGTGCTTGCTGCGGCATCTGTCACTATATTTGCATATTTCATAATCAGCGATAAAACATCTATCAAGTCGACAGTGGAATTGATAATGAATCCTATCTGGATAACAAGGGCGAGCTTTTCACTGCTCAGGAGGCGTAATTCCCTGACCTGTCTGTTTTGCATTGCCAGAACCGGTTCAAGCAGGTCTTTTGAGATAAATCCTTTTTCCAGCAGGACTTGCCCGAGCAAAGGTATATCCTTATCTTTTTTCCTGGCTTTAGTGATCAATTCCGCTCGATTAATGTCTGGTTCAGACACAAGATCAGAGACCAGGTCCTTTTGAAACTTAAGGGCTTCCTCCAGCTGTTTTCCTGAAATGATTCCCATACTCTTAAGATGGTCACCCAAAAGATGTGAGTTGATATTCATCTCTATTCCTTTTTTTAAATATATAATATTCAAGGCAGTTTTGATAGAAAGCAGGATACAATAAATAATTTTACAAGACAAATTAAATTTCAAAGTTTCACAAGTTACTATGGTATAATTTTCCAGAATTCTTTAAAACCATACAGCATAGTATGGAATTAAGATTTTAATTTAACCGTATTGTAAAAAAAATGTGTGAAACCCTATGAGAATGTATAACGAGTGTCTGCCCTGTATTGCACGGGGCTCTCTTGATGCGGCCAAACTGGCAACACCTGATGAACAGCTTCAGCTGGAAGTTGTTAAAAAAGTATTAAAAGAGCTTTGTACTCTTGATTTGGCTTCGCCGCCGCCTTTGATGGCAAGGTTTATTCAACAGACCGTAAAACAAATCACGGGTGTCAGTGATCCCTATTGCCGGATAAAAAAAGAATATAATGATTTTGCATTGGGTTTATTTCCTGAGCTTGAAAAAAAAGTAACTGCATCGTCCTTTGATACAGCGGTTCGCCTTTGTATTGCCGGAAATATCATCGATTTTGGAACGCATAATACAGTTGGAAAACAAAAGGTTCTTGACACTATTCATGAATCGTTGTCCATTGACATCAACGGTGATGTAGACTTGTTTCAAACGGCATGTGAAAAAGCTTCAAAAATATTGTGGATAGCAGACAATGCCGGTGAAATTGTTTTTGACAAGCTTTTACTGGGCAAAATGGACCGGGGTAAAATCATCTATGCGGTCCGTGGCGGGGCCACACAAAATGATGCAACCAGTGACGATGCCAAATACACAGGACTAACCGATATGGTACAAGTAATTGACACCGGCGCTGCCATTCCGGGCGTCATACTGGCGTATTGTTCGGATCGTTTCATAAAACACTATGAAACGGCAGACATGATCATCTCAAAGGGGCAGGGCAATTTTGAAACACTTGACCATGAGGATGGCAGGATTTTTTTCCTGTTCAAGGCAAAATGCCCGGTTGTGGCAAATCATGCCGGATGCAAGCTCAATGATATTGTCATTAAAACAGCTAAATAGAGAATAGGAATCTTCAGGGCTGCAATTTTTGTAACAGATGGATGTCAAGCGATTATCAAGGGTTTTCCAAGGCGTATGCGCGAAGTATTTTTTGATATTTTTCTGAGGTTTTAAATTGGTTTAATTTTTCTGAAAAGGCTTTTGAAAATGCTTTGTGGCCACGGACTTTTGAAAAACCAATATATAACGGATCCTTTGAAACATCGGGCTTTAATGCTTTAATCTTGTCCTGAAGTCCTGTTTGGTTTAATAGAATCTGAAGGGTCAGATTGTTTCCTATGATCACTTCACATCTTTTATTGATCAGGCTTTTGATTAACTCTTGTTCGGTTTCCATTTGATAGTTTAAAGGAAAATGGACAGCATCAAACCGTTTCCCATAGCTATAGTTTCTAATGGTGCCTATCTTATAAGCCGTCATGGTTTTTATATCACCTGAATATGAAAGGTTGGTGGTCTTTAGTGTAAAAAAGGTATTGGTTTCATAGCACAGGATGCTGTCATCAAAATGCAGGAAGGTTTCTCGGTTTTTGGTTTTAAAAAGATTCATCATGGCATCGGCATATCCTTTTTCCACCATGTTGATACATCTGGACCACGGGTATTGTTTGAAAGAGACGGTGGTGCCCAGAAGCCTTGCAACCTCAATAATGATTTCTATTTCAAAGCCTTTTTCAACACCTTTTTCATCCAGATAATGGTATGGCGGGAAATCCTGACCTCTCACAATAATCAGCTTTTCAGCGGCTTGGACAGGACAGGCCAATGCAATGAGCAGCAGTGAACACAGGAGTATCTGTTTAACGTATTTTTTCATTAATAGTCTGCCTTTTAAAAACAGCATAAAAAGTATTGCAAAGTTTTGGGCGGATGGCAAATCAATTTTATTGATTTGTTAGGCGTATTTTATTTTAAATTTTTAACAATCCTCTTAAATTGCTTGCAACCATTGCCAACCAAAGATATAAGTGCTTAACATATCAATATAAAGGCAGAATATTATCAGACAGTTTGACCACGCGAGTATTTAAAAGCGGTATTCTGCGGTTGTGATTTATATTTTTATATGAATTCTTAAATTGGAATTAAAGGATATTGGCAATGAGTGAAGTTGTACTGATAAATATTACCGGCAGGGAC
>JAHJLN010000409.1 GCA_018821715.1 Pseudomonadota bacterium
AGATTTGCACGGATTGTGGTAAAAGAAATTGTAACCCTAAAATAAAGGAGATTGATATGAAGTTAAGATACTTTTCGCATTCCTCTTTTTTAATCACACTTGACACTGGTGTCAGGCTCTTGATAGACCCTTTCCTGGATGGGAATCCGACTTCTCCTGTCGGGGCCCTGGAAGTTGAGGCTGAATATATCCTGCTCACCCATGGCCATGGAGATCATTTTGGTGATACCTTAAGCATTGCAAAAAGATGTGATTCCCTTTGTATTTGTGAAAATGAACTGGCCAATTATATCGCATCAAAGGGTGTAAAGGCCCATAACATGCATATTGGCGGCTCCCATACCTTTGATTTCGGAAAGATAAAACTGGTTCAGGCATTACACAGTTCTACAACCCCGGATAAAGAGTGTACCGGGTCTGCAACAGGGATTATTCTCTTTATCCAGGACAAGATTATCTACCATATGGGGGATACCGGGTTGTTTATGGATATGAAACTGATTGGTGAATTGCATCCCATTGATTATCTTTTGGTTCCTATTGGCGATAATTTTACCATGGGAATTGATGATGCCGTCATGGCCTGTTCCTTTGTTAAACCAGGGTGTGCCATTCCCATACATTATAATACGTTTGATATTATTCAATCTGATCCATCAGAGTTTAAGAAAAAGGTTGAAAAGCTGGGTCTAAACTGTCAAGTTCTTGAGTTCGGACAGGAAATAATTCTATAAGGACAATTTAAAAAGTCATTTCAAAATGGAATTGATTAAATGTTTTAAAGCGCTTTCTGACAAAACCCGTCTTCGACTGCTGTATGTATTACAGCAATATGAGCTGAATGTGAATGAAATTGTTCTGGTTGTGGAGATGATACAGTCAGGTGTTTCAAGGCATTTGAAGATTCTTATGGAATCAGGGCTTTTAACGTCCCGAAGAGACGGAAGTTTTATCTATTATTCAACTGCTAAAAATGATGTCATAAAGGCCTTTATCTCTTTGATTGATCAGAGTCTTGAAAAACAGAAAATGATCGGTCAGGACTTGAAAAAAGCCCGGGAGATGATCAAGATTCGTCAAAACAGAACAAAACGGTTTTTTAAAATCGTGGCACCCCAGTGGGACCGCTTGAAAAAAGAGGTGTTCGGTAATTTCGATGTGAATGCCATGATCCAACAAAAATTATTATTTCATGGCAGTATTTCAGACCTTGGCTGCGGAACCGGAGAACTTATTGAAAGGCTGTCCAGCAATGCGTTGCAAAAACTTATCGGCATTGACAGCTCTCCTGAGATGCTGGAACAGGCAAGATTGAGACTTTCGGGGACGAACAATGCAGAGTTGAGATTGGGAGAACTTGAATATCTGCCAATGAAAAATAAAGAAATTGACACCGCCATAATGAATATGGTGTTGCACCATATTTCACAACCCGAAGTGCCAATTGCTGAAGTTTACAGGGTGCTCAAATCCGGAGGGATGTTCATCCTGTCTGATTTTGAAAAACATGATCAGAAAAAAATAAAAGAGATCATGGGCGGGTCATGGCTTGGATTTGAAAAAGAAATAGTAGAGACCTGGTTGACAGATGCAGGGTTTGCCCTTAGAACCATTGATTCTTATCCTGTCAATCACGGGTTGACGGTGAATGTGTTTACAGCAGAAAAACCATAACAACAGGAGATAGCATGATTATTCCAGTAATTCTGGCAGGAGGTTCAGGGACAAGGCTTTGGCCTTTATCAAGAGAACTTTATCCAAAACAGCTGATTGACATATATAATGAAAATACCATGCTGCAAAATACGGTATTACGACTCCAGGGGATTGAATCGATAGGGTCGCCCATTGTCGTATGCAATGAAGAACATCGGTTTATGACGGCTGAACAGCTAAGAAAGATACAGATCGATCCTGAGGCCATTATTCTGGAACCTGTGGGGCGAAACACGGCCCCTGCCATTGCACTTGCTGCATTAAAAGCAATGGAAAACAATAGTGATCCTATCCTGCTGGTATTGCCGGCGGATCACGTGATTAAAAAGATTGCGCAATTCCATGCCGCTATACAGACAGGCCTTACCTATGCTGAAGAAGATAATTTAATCACCTTTGGAATTATTCCCGATTCCCCTGAAACCGGATATGGCTACATCAAAAAAGGGCAGATTCTGGAAACCAAAACAGGTGCCGCTAAAATTGAAAAATTTGTTGAAAAACCGAATCTTAAGACAGCACAGGAATATGTTGAATCCAGATCATATTGCTGGAATTCGGGCATGTTTATGTTCAAAGCATCTGCAATTATAAAGGAACTTGAGATCTATGCACCAGAAATCATGATGCCGTGCAAAGATGTTATTGCCAATGGTGTTCAGGATCTTGACTTTTTCAGGCTGGGTCTTGAAGGATTTAAAAACATCCCGTCGGACTCTATTGATTATGCTGTAATGGAAAAAACATCAAAAGGTATCGTGATTCCCTTTGATGCCGGCTGGAATGACCTGGGATCATTTGATGCCCTGTGGCAGACAGGTCAAAAGGATGGGAACCTGAATGTCATAAAGGGTGATGTGCTGACCCATGATGTAAAAGAATCCTATATCAGTTCTGAAAGCAGCCTGATTGCAGCTATCGGGATTGAAAAATTTGTTATTGTGGAAACAAAGGATGCCATTCTGGTTTCCCCAAGAGACCGGGTCCAGGATGTTAAAAAGATTGTAAAGCAATTAAAGGATCATAACAGAACGGAATCAATTACCCATAGAAAAGTTTACAGACCCTGGGGCAGTTATGAAACCATGGATATTGAACCCAGATTCCAGGTAAAACGAATTACGGTAAAGCCGGGGGCAAAGCTTTCGCTGCAAAAGCATTTTCACAGGGCAGAGCACTGGACAGTGGTTTCAGGTGCTGCAATGGTCACAAGAGGTGAGGACCTGATGCTTCTCAAAGAAGATGAATCCACCTATATCCCATTGGGAACCCTTCACCGGCTGGAAAATCCTGGGAAAATTCCCCTGGAGTTGATTGAAGTTCAGTCAGGGTCATATCTTGGGGAGGATGATATTGTCAGGTTTGATGATGTTTATGGGAGGAAAAAGGACTGATAAAAAGCCGATCAGCTTGAATAATCGCCCCGGTTGAATTTTACCTGTTCTACTGCTATTGTGGTCATCATCTGAGTAAGAAGCTGTTTTAACTCAGGGTTGGAGCCGGTTTCTTCTTTAATCTCCTGTGCCAGGGTCTTTGCCTGGCCTGAAACCTGTTCAAGGAGGCCGGCGGTTTGTTTCAAGGTTTTGTCAGGATCTCCAAGCCAGGAGGCATATGTTTCAAGCAAATTTAGAGTTTCTGTGAATTTTTGGGCAACCTGGCTTTGATCGAGCATAAGGTTCAATTGTTGTGTTTTAAAGGTGCTTTCGAGTTCGAGAAGGGAACCGGTTTTTTTTAAAATTGTAGTCTGACCGCTTTTTTTAATTTGATTTGTCAGAATTTCATTAAAAGAGCAGTCTGTTTTTTGAGGTGATTTTTTTTGTTTGGTATCGGGTTCAATTGAAGATACTTTATTGATGTTGGCTATTTTAGGATTAATTTCATTCATAAAGCACCTCTTTGGTGACAAAAAGTATTGCAAATCAAACAAAAATATTTAAAACTACTGGTTCAATAAATATACGTAAACTATAATTGTAATGTCAAGATTAATTACGGAGCTGGTCCATGACTGACGACATCTCACAAAGCATAAAAGGAAATTTTTTACTTGCCATCCCCGGACTTCCTGACCCTAATTTTGCCCAGACCGTGACATGTATATGTGAACATAATGAATCCGGTGCACTGGGGTTTATTGTAAACAAAGTGCATCCGCTTTTAACAGGAAGGGAATTGTTTGAAGATTTGAATATTACCTGTGACAAAAGTGTTGATACGCTTGAAATTTACCTTGGCGGACCGGTTCAGCCCAGCGGGGTATTTGTTCTTCATGGACCTCCCTTTAGCTGGAACGAAAGTCTGAAAATTTCAGACTGGCTGGCCTTGAGTAATTCTAGAGATATCCTTGAGGCCATTGCCCTTCAAAAAGGCCCTGAGTCTTTTATGATTATGCTGGGATGTGCAGGATGGGGCCCCATGCAGCTGGATAATGAATTAAATGATTCAGCCTGGCTGACCTGTCCGATTTCTGAAGATATTCTGTTTTCGACCGGGACTGAGTTAAAATATGATAAAGCCATGATGATGATATATTGATTTTTTCCTGCCGATATGATGACAAATAAAACATCCCCATCGCTAATTATTGAAAAAATAATTAAAGACACGTTATCAATCCTTCAGATGGTGGAAGAAGTCCCTCAAATGGGTGACAGCTCCTTTACCAAGTATCAGGAAGTCTGCCGGCGCATCCCGGGTCAAATTCAATCAGGACGTTTGAAAATAGCAGTTGTCGGCGTGATTAAGTCAGGGAAAAGTACCTTTGTCAATTCATTGGTTGGCAGGGAACTGGTGAAAAGAGGGGCAGGCGTTATTACGTCAATTACCACAAGAATTCGAAAAGGAAAGAAAAACAGGGCCCAACTTTATTTTAAATCCTGGGATGACATCAATTCTCAATTGCAAAAAGCTCTGGTATTATTTCCGGATGACGGATCAGGGAACAACAGGATTGATAATTTTGATATCAGAAGAGAAAATGACAGAACCTATCTTAAAAGCGCATATCAAGCACTTGTTAAAGATTTTCCTGTTGCAAAAGATGAAATCAGGCCGGAAACACTTTTAATCCGGCATGCGCTTAAAGGGTTTGAAACCTGTAAAGATCTGGTTCAGGCAGATGAAACCATTATTTGTTTTGAATCAAAAGAGTTTGACACTCACAAGACCTTTACCGCTGATCCTGATAAAGCGTTTTATATCCGGGATGTCTGCCTTGATGTATTTGGGAAGACGATGAATCCTGATATTGAAATTGCCGATTGCCAGGGAGCGGATTCTACTGACCCTGCCCAATTGGCTCAAATTTTAGCCTATCTTGAATCATCAAATCTGATAATTTATTGCATCAGCTCCCGAACGGGATTAAGACAGTCAGATATGACGTTTTTAAAACAGATTAAAAATTTAGGGCTTCTGGATAATATTATTTTCATTAACAATTGTGATTTAACAGAACATGAAAATCTTGATGATCTGATTAAAATAGAAACCAGTATTTATGACAACCTCAAATTATTAGAAATACACCCCAAGATCTTTTCTTTTTCTTCTTTGTATGTCCTTTTTTTAAAACTTGAATCAAAATTATCCAAAAAGGATTTGAATCGATTAAGACTCTGGCAGCAAGAAAAGAAAATGGTGCAATACTGTGATTTGAAAGCCAACGACTTTACCTCTTTTTTAAAACAGGTGATGGATCAGCATCAATATGAACTGTTGATTTCAAATCATTTAAAACGGCTTGGCATTATCATTGACCAGGTGGATCAACGGGCGGATATTTTTCTGGATTTGCTCAGTTCGGATAAAGTAAAGGAAGAAGACGCCATCAAGACTCTGGACGATCTATATCACACTGCATCCCGTCTGGAATCCATTGTGGCAAATTCCATACAGGGAGCGGTCAGCGGCTTAAAAGATGAAATAGAGTCAGCTCTAAACGATATGTTTACTCAGGATAAAAAAGCCATTTTAAAAAATGCCCGTGAGTATATCAAGACGGCTTCCATTGATGTTGAAAAATACAGATCCATAGCAAAGGAATCAGGGTTCAACCAGATTTTATACTTAATGTTTCAGGATTTTAAGCGCAAGTTGGATGTATATGGTATTGAGGTTGTTAAACCCCAATTGAAACTTTTTGTTCAAACCCAGGACAAAAGAATCGCCGCTTATTTTCAATCTTTGTTTGATTCATACCAGATCGACTTGTTAAAAGCAGATCAGTATTCACAATTTGCTGAAGTGTCCAAATTGACACACCAGCAAAGCGAGGGTGTTGATTGTGTTGATATCGACAATATTAAAAAAATACTGGGACTTCAATTGCCTGTTGTCATCTTTGAGGCAAAATACACCCCGAAAATAAAGGCCAATATCATCACTGATTTTTGCCTGCAAACCTTTACGCAACTGCTGTCCTCTTTGTTTAACAAGGCGGCCGGTTTTTCATTTTCTCCTGGATTGAAAAAAGCTGCCATAAAAATCAAAAAAGAAAACCAAAAGATCATAAAAGATCAATTTGAGCTTTGCCGCATGACTTTGCGAACAACCTATTTTTTGCCTTTGATTGAGGCTGCCACTCGAGATTTTAAAGAAAAAATAAATGAGCGGTTCAACCGGTACCATTCTTGCAAAAATGAAATTGAGCATCTTTTTTCTTTAAAGAATTCTGAAAAACAAGAGCAAAAGAAGAAGGTAATATTGATAAAGCAGCAAATTCAGCAGATAGCCGGTGATATATCATCAGTCTGTGATATATCGCTGGAACAAGATGAAAAAAAATGTTGATAAATTGAAAATATATGATACTTAGTGATGAACTGATTTCTAATAATTCTAATTTTAAAAAAAGCGTTGAAAATGAAAAGATTCGGAGCGACAAACAATCAGATGCACCCAATGACTGAAAATGACGTTTTTCTTTTGCGCCTTCACCTTTTGATTGTCATTGTTAAAGCCGCCTTAAAGGGTTATCCCATTGGAAAATTCAGGAAAAAAGCAGCCCTGGACAATGCAAGTGCTGTTCACAAATTGATTTCAAATCTTGATATATCCTTTTTGAACCTGAAAACCTCGTCACATCTTTTCAAAGAAAGGGTTAAGCTTTTAACTGTAATGGCCACGGCCATTATTGGTGAAAACTATCCTTTGGGGATTCATAGAAGGGAAGCCATGCTGGATAATATTGAGATGATAACGGAATATGCCTTTCCCCACAAAAGTCTGGAATTGTTCCATGACGTACTAAAGGTAGCATAACAGTCTCCAAGGAGGTTTTGTCATAATTAACAATGTAAAAATACTGGTTGTTGATGATGATACCCTGATAAGGAATCTAACGGTAACTGCATTAACCTATTGCGTGAACAGGGAAGTATTATCCTTTGAAAACAGCCGGCTTGCATGGGAATATATCCAACAGGGGGGTGAGGTCGATATTGTGATTTCTGACGTCGACATGCCGGGTATTAACGGATTTGAATTAATGACCAAAGTCAGAAAAAAATATCCGGAAAAAATTTTTATTATCATGTCCGGTGTATCTGACTATGAAAAAAAATCCCGTGCTGAAGGTGCGGATGCATTTTTAGCAAAGCCATTTGAAATCAATGATCTTTTTAGTATTGTGCAATGCTTTGTTGTTGGTGAGCCTTAAGCCCAGTCCTGTTTTTTGATTCTTGAAGTAATACATTGTGATAATTGATCGGGCGTTATGTCTAGGTGACAGAAAATTTTATTTTCCAGGTTCACCGTGTTTGACCACATCCTATGAATATGATCTTTAAATTCTTTTTTGCTCCCGTATCGCAACTGGATGTATTCAAGTCTTTTATCCAGCGATACCACTTTGTCGTGCAATATCCGTTTATCAGAATAATTGACTATTTCCTGCTCTGAAATAGGAGAATGGATTTCATAAGAATCCAAAATAACGTGCTGGCGGATGATATCCCCTACTTCGGGATACCCCAGTTCGGTCAGCATCAGGCCGCCGGTTTCGGAATGACTCTCTTTTGTATTAAAACTTCTGGTTTTTGTTATATCATGAAGCAGGGCGGCAGAAGTTGCCAGCCGGGAATTAAGGTTGGGAGAATGTTTTTTAAGTTTTATGCTTAAAAACAGCGCTACATTGGAAACCATGATAGAGTGATTGATGATATGATCCATCATGTCCATTTTTTTTATCAGCCCAAAACATTCTTTTCTGGAAGGTATTTTCATAGACCAATCGCTTAATTGTTAAAAATGGTAAAATTATATTGAAGTTATACCCCTTACTGCTATTATAGAAAAGGATTTTTTAAAGGGCAGAGACAGATTTAAGATGTTAAAAAAAATTATTTCAGGCGGACAAACCGGAGCGGACAGAGCAGCCCTTGATGTTGCCATTAAATTCAATATTGAACATGGTGGATGGATACCAAAGGATCGCAGGACGGAAGAAGGGCCATTGCCAATGAAATATAAATTAAATGAAATGGAAACACAAGATTACCGGGAAAGAACAAAGCAAAATATTATTGATTCCCAAGGGACTGTGATTATTTCCCGGGGTAACCTTACCGGCGGTTCAAAACTGACCCTGAGTTTTGCAAAAGTTATCGGCAGACCCAATTGTTATATTGATCTTTTAAATACAGAGGAATTTGAGGCAGCCATTATTTTAAAATCTTTTATAATGGAAAACCAGATTCAAATTCTGAATGTGGCAGGTCCCAGATTGAGTGGCCACCCCTGGATATACAATGATGTCAAAACCGTTCTTGAAGTCATGCTGTATCTTCTTTTCCTGGATACCCGGCAGGATACAAGTGTCAAAGCCTACATTCCTGAGGAACCGGTTAAAGAATCGTTTCCCCAAACAATGGAACAGGCCGTTGACCTGCTTTGTGATGATCTGCCGTTAAAGACCAAGACGTTTATAGCAAAAGTTGAATTCCATAATATCCAGATGCTTTATTTTCCCATGATGGAATATATAAGACGCAGGGTCGGGTTTGATACGGACAACCAGGGGCTTTTCAAAGACTGTTCCGATAGGATGGAAGATGATGTTTATACTGTCGAAGATGCCGTTATGCTGATTTTAAAACAGCTCAAATTTCATCTTGAAAAAGATCATATATTAAGAGTGGTTAAATGATACCGATTCGAGATAATCAACCCTCCAATTGTTTTCCTGTTGTAACCTATATCCTCATGGGTATTAACCTTCTGGTATTTCTGCTCCAGCTTAATATCGGATTAGATAACAAAGCCTTTTTTTATTCTTACGGATTGGTTCCAGCAAAATACAGTGTCCATGAGATGTCTAAACATTTTTCAACAGCAAACCACCTGTTTTCAGTTTTTTCTTATATGTTTCTGCACGGCGGGTTTTTACATTTTATCGGAAATATGTGGACCTTATATATTTTTGGCGATAATGTGGAAGAACATTTCGGTGCCTTAAGGTTTTTAGGGTTTTATTTGATTTGCGGCATTGTTTCAGGGATGTTTCACTTTTTTTTGAATTCAGTGTCCATGGTGCCAACCATTGGTGCAAGTGGTGCCATTGCCGGTGTAATGGGGGCCTATTTTCTTTTGTATCCAAAATCACGGATCTTAACCCTTATTCCCATTATCATCATTCCCTGGTTTGTCGAAATACCGGCATTTATATTTCTTGGGATCTGGTTTTTAATCCAGTTTTTAAATGCAGCGGGCAGCGGAGCAGGATCGGGTATTGCCTGGTGGGCACACATCGGGGGATTTATAGCAGGGTTTTTTCTGGTTAAACTGAACCAGAAACTGCCCATAACAGGGACAAGATTAAAGCTTGATCAGTTTACCGCTAAAAAGCGGTCTCCAAGGCTTCAAATGATTGTTGCATCAGGCAGAACAGACAGCCCGGATCTTTATGGAAACATTGATATTACCTCTATTGAGGCTTTTTCAGGTACAAATAAAATGGTGACAATTCCATGGGGATTTTATAAGCCCTTGTACAAGGTCAAAATTCCTCCCAAAGTGAAGCAGGGGACCAAGCTGAGGCTTTCAGGAATGGGGAAATCCATTCCTGGCGGCATAAAAGGGGATATGTATCTTACGGTGAATATAAAAAATGCTTTTTAAAAAAATCATGAAAATAATGTTGTGGCTTTGCCTTGGCCTTACAATGATATTGCTTTTTGTTTTCATCAACCTTCCCCATATTGTGACATCACAGATTGAAAAGAGACTGCCCCGGGTTTCAGGATCCAATACCATTGAGTTTAGCATACAAAAAATAGGATTTTTCAATACAGTTATATCTAAAATTCATGTCAGCAAGGGGCTCTCAATTGACTCGATCAATATTGATTATGATATTAAAGGGTATTCATCCGTCCAGTTGAGCAAGGTGACAATATCAGGATTGGTTCTTGACCTGACTCTTGATGATAACAATCAAATTAAAATTACAGAATTTAATTTTCCAAAATCATCAAACATTGCATCAGAAAAAACTGACCTTTCTTTTCTGCCTTTTTTGCCTGAAAAAATTGTTTTACAGAATGCGAAAGTGGTTTTACATACTGCCAATGATGACTTTTTGATTCCTTTTGATGTGTTGTCCACCATCAGTTCAAAGGATGGAAAAATAGTTGCCCAAAGTGTGCTGTATCCTTTTGGCGAAAAAATTAACACCCTTGTCACCTATGACATGAACAAGGGGATTGAGTTTGTAAAGGTTGAAGGAAAATCTTTTGATTTCGGTCATATTGATCAATTTATTTCCCAAAAAACAAACAAGGTGCAATTAAAGGGACCTGTTGATTTTAACCTTGAATCATCTTCACCTCAGACAAAATGGAAAATCTGGCTGTCTCAAATCGGGTTTGTAAAACCATTTGAGGCAGTCGTTAAAGATATCAGCACAACTCTTTTAATCGATAATCAAAAAATAAACGGGGACGGTACCTTCAGCGTGTCCCATTCAATGCTGCCCGAAACCGTTATGGAATACGGGTTGGTTCTTGATTTGAAAAATAATTATCTGTTTGACTTAACCCTTAAAAACAGCAAAACTGATCCGTATCAAATTACCTATGAATCAAGTCTTGCCAGTATTAAAAATCCTGAATTGTCTGTCTGGTTCCATGGAACGCCTGAAAAAAGCAAAGGTAAAATTACCCTGAAGGGTAAACAAGGAAGGGTTCAATTTCAACAACAGCATCTGTCTTTTGAAAATCCCCAAATACAGTCGGATATTGTTACAGATTTTACAGATCATGGGGAAGGGGTGAGCTCAACAGTGGCAGTTGCTGCAACACGTATCAAGCTTAAATCAGAAGCAATGGAATCATCGTTTCCCCAGGCCTTGGTTTCAGGAAGGGTATCTCTTGATAAAAACAATACCCCTTGGGGTAATATGATATTAACAGCATCAGAAGGGAAAATAACATATCCAGAGTTTAAGACCACTGCATCCGGTATTAACATTGAAATGCCGATCCGTTATCCGGCTGCGGGGAAAAGAGTGTATGGAAAGTATTCTATCCCGGCAATTTCATACAATAATCAATATGTCTTCAGCACAAGTGGCCAAATCCTTCAAACCGGTTTTAAAGAAGTTCAGGTAACAGGAGGGGTAACCCTTAAAAAACTGCCGGATATTAACACTGAATTCACTTCGACTATCGGGTTTGAAAAAGGACTTCGTGCAGCCCTCGATTTTCAAACAAATGTGTTTAAACTGAGTTTCTCAGACATTGAAAAATTGATCCCGCAAAAACTTCAAACAGCTAAGGTGGATGTGACGGCTTTTGCCAAAGGCAAGGCTGAATATATAAATCACCAGATAAAAACATCCATGCAGATCAACATAAAGGATGGAAAAATCCATATGCCGGATACAAACCTCACTGCAACCGGGATCAATTCAGTAGTAGAACTTAAGGATCTGCTGGTATTGGAAAGTGTTCCAGGTCAGGTTTTGACAATTGATTCAATAGAAGTGGATAAATTTAAAATTAAAGATGCAAAGATTCGATTCAGTATTGAAGACGCCAAGTCTCTTCTTGTGGAAAATATTCGATTCAAGTGGTGTAACGGACTTGTTTCAACGGAATCCATCCGGTTTCCCCAGGCGAATAATACCTATTCTTTAACCCTTTATTGCGATCGATTGGAAATGACACAGCTCTTAAAACAGATGGGGGCATTCAATGCCCAGGGGAGCGGTACATTGAACGGTCGGATTCCCGTGATTTATTCTGACGGCAATATCTCTTTTGACAATGGATTTTTGTTTTCAACCCCGGGCAGTGGTGGAAAGGTAATCATTGCGAACACAGACAAGATAACGGCCGGTATTCCAATGGATAATCCGCAGTTCGGACAACTCGATCTTGCACGGGAGGCGTTAAAGGACTTTGATTACCAATGGGCAAAATTAAGTTTTAACACTTTTGAAGACACCCTTGATGTTAAAATGGAGATTAATGGAAAGCCTTCAAATGTTTTACCCTTTGAGTATCAAGCTAAAATCGGGGGATTTGCCAGGGTGGATGCATCAAGTCCGGGATCTTATTTTGAGGGAATAAACCTTGATGTAAATTTAAAACTTCCCTTTAATGAAGTGATGAAATTTGGTAATAAATTAAAATCAATTTTTAATTAAAAAAGGAGAGCGTATGACCAGAAGATTGTTTTTCATCGCAGTGTTCTTTGGTTTTTTTATTTTTTCAGGTTGCCAGACAAGCCATGAAATAGAAGTAAAACCCATTGAATCAAGCCACCAGGTTGAAGTAAAGCCGATACGGGTAGAGCCGATCCATATTACCATTGATATCAATGTCAGAGTTGAAAAAGCTTTGGACGACTTTTTTGATGATATTGAAGCTGCTGAAAACAAAATAAAAAAATAGGAGGAAAGAATACTATGCGCAATATTCTAAAAATACATGTTTTGTTGATTGTTTGTCTGATAGTTTCATCTCAGTTCGCTTTTGCCGAAGGAATTAAAGATAGAATGAAAAACCGTCTCCCCGCGATTGCAGATTTAAAAACAAAAGGAATTATCGGCGAAGATAACAGCGGATATCTTGGATTTGTTACAGGTGCAAGAGCCCAGGAAGACGTTATTGCGGCTGAGAATGCTGATAGAAAAGCTGTTTATGAGCATTTTGCAAAACAGCAGAACACAACAGTGGATGTGGTTGAAAAAGTCCAGGCTGCACGAAAAATGGAAAAGGCAAACCCGGGAGAGTTTTTTCAAAATCCGGACGGGTCATGGCAAAAAAAATAACTAACAGGATCTGTTCCTTTCAGGCAGTATCGTTCAATGATATGCCGGAATGGAACAGATCGAAATTTTGATTTTATTTATTGACATATTCAATCTAAAAAGATAGTAAAACAATAATTTCAGACAGAAGTCTGAAACAAATAAAAATTTTTAACAGACAATTTAAACCACGAAGGTTGAACTATCGGTAAAAGAATACCGACACCTTTGTGGTTTTTTTATTTTTTGGGAGAGTTAAAATGAAATTATTTAAGCTTGTTTTTGTTATACTTTTAATGGTCTGTTTTTCTTTAGACCCGGCAGTTGCACATTTTGGAATGGTGATCCCGTCAGACAATATGGTCATGCAGGAGGATACTAAAACGATTGATATCCAGCTGTCTTTTTCCCATCCCTTTGAAATGGTCGGAATGCCGCTTGTGAAACCGGATGGTTTTTTTGTGGTCACCAATGGCAACCGCCAGGAGTTGAATGGAACACTTCAGGAAATAAACGTAATGGATCATACTGCATGGAAAGCCGGGTACACCATAAAAAGACCCGGAGCTTATATCTTTGTCATGACGCCCAAACCCTATTGGGAACCGGCTGAGGATTGTTATATTATCCATTATACAAAAACGGTTGTAGCAGCATTTGGCGATGATGAGGGGTGGGACAGCGAACTTGGATTGAAAACTGAAATTGTTCCCTTGTCAAAACCGTTTGGTCTGTATGCCTCAAACGTGTTCCAGGGCATTGTTAAGCTTGATGGTAAGGCGGTTCCCTATGCAGAAATAGAAGTGGAATATTTTAATCGAGAAAAAAAAGCCCAGGCACCATCTGATTATATGGTAGCACAAACCATAAAGGCGGATCAAAACGGTGTGTTTACTTATGCTGCACCTGTTGCCGGCTGGTGGGGATTTGCCGCTTTAAATATATCAGATAAAAAAATGATGCAGAACAATGAAGAAAAGGATATAGAATTAGGCGCGGTATTATGGGTAAAGTTTGAGAACTGGCAGGAAAAATAATATGCATATTTCAGAAGGCGTTCTTTCAGGTCCGGTACTGGCCGCAGGTGCAGCCATTGCAGTGGCAGGAACCGCAATCGGGTTAAAAAAAATTGAGTATGATCGCATTGTTCATGTGGCCATCCTGGCCTCGGCTTTTTTTGTGGCATCACTGATCCATGTGAATGTGGGACCGGCAAGTGCCCATTTGATTTTAAACGGGATTGTCGGATTACTGCTGGGGTTTGCCGCATTCCCAGCCATCCTGACGGCATTAGTGCTGCAATCGGTTTTTTTTCAATACGGCGGCCTCACGGCATTAGGGGTTAATGTCGTGGTCATGGCTGTTCCGGCGGTTTTTTCACATTATCTTTTTTTGCCGCTCATCGGTAAATCGTCAACCCTCACCTTTACTGCCGGATTTTTGTCCGGCCTGTTATCTATCTTGTTTTCCTCTCTCTTATTGGGTGCAGCCCTGTGGTTTACGGATAAAAATTTTTTTGAAACCAGTCTTGTCATTATCATGGCAAACATCCCCATCATGATCATCGAAGGAATTGTGACAGGCTTTTGCGTGACATTTTTTTTAAAAGTATACCCGGAAATTATACCAAAGAAAAAATTATGAAAATAAAAAATATACTCCTCATTGTCTTTGTTTTACTGATGCTTCCTGCAAGCCCAGCCTCTGCCCATAAGGTCATTATCTTTGCATGGGTGGAAGACGGTATGATACATACAGAGAGCAGTTTTGGTTCAAAAAGAAAAGCCAAAGACAGTATCATCACAGTAATGGATGAAAAAGGGCTGATGGTTCATCAAGGAAAAACTGACCAGGATGGTAAGTATTCATTTAAAATTCCTGATCATATTCAATCAGACCTTATTTTGAATCTTACGGCAGGGACAGGTCACCAGGCTCAATGGAAACTTTCCAGAGACGAGCTGAAGATCCCCCCATCTCAAAAAGATATTCAGGCGGCCATGAAAGAAAAAGAAACCCTGGAGGAATCCCCCTCTGTTTTTAAAATAATCGGCGGTATTGCCATTATTTTTCTGCTTGCCCTGGCAGTAAAGTTTTCAAAAAGGAAACCCAACCTGAAATGATTGAGGAAAAATTTGCAGATAGCCAATCGGTCATCCATCAGATAGATCCAAAAATACGCATCATCGCCTCAATAGTGCTGTCCTTTGCAACAGCACTTTGTGATAATCTCTATCTTGCTGTAATTTATTTTTGTATTTCAAGCGTGTTGATCATACTGGCAAAATTGAACCCGAAGGATGTTGCAAAACGCTTAAAACCCCTTTTCTGGTTTCTTTTTATGATCTGGCTTATTCTTCCGATAACCTTTGACGGAGAGGCCCTGTTACAATATTACGGGTTAACTATAACAGGTCCAGGCGTCCTTTTGTGCGCTAAGATCACCATTAAATCAATTTCCATATTATTGATATTTACTGCTCTTATTACCACAATGACCATTGCATCTCTGGGCAACGGACTTCATAGAATTTGTGTGCCTGATAAAATGGTTTTTCTCCTGTTGATGACCTACCGCTACATCTCTGTTATTGAGGAAGAATACACAAGGCTTTTGCGGGCTGCAAAATTCAGAGGATTTAACCCTGGGACCAATGTGCATTCCTATAAAACATTTGCTTATCTTGCCGGCATGCTCTTTGTCAGGGCGTCGCTCAGAGCCCAAAGGGTTCACCAGGCAATGCTGTGCCGCGGGTTCAATCAAAAATTCCATACCCTTGACGTTTACCCGCCAAATAGATTAAACTCAATTTTTTTAACCGGAGTATTTGCGGCAAGCTTAAGTCTTGTCATACTTGAAATTATTTGGGTTTAATCGTGGGTGAAATTTTCAGCATCATCAAGTTAGAAGACCTTTCCTTTTCTTATCCAGGTTCAGATACCAAGGTTTTGGATCATTTGAACCTTGAGATCAACAAGGGGGATAAAATCGGGATGATGGCCCCCAACGGGTCCGGCAAAACTACTTTGCTGCATACCATTATGGGGCTTTGTAAACCAGATGCAGGAACCATAAAAGTATTTGGTAATCTGGTACAGCACGAAAAAGATTTTTTAGCGGTCCGCTCAAAAATCGGGTTGTTATTCCAGGATTCTGATGATCAGTTGTTCTGCCCAACCGTGCTGGATGATGTGGCATTCGGACCCTTGAACCTTGGATTTTCCCGCCAGGAAGCCATTGATCTGTCAAGAAAGACCCTTGAAAAGCTTGGCATCCTTTCTTTTGAGCAGAGTGTCACCCACCGGCTGTCCGGCGGACAGAAACGGTTGGTCGCATTGGCTGCGGTCCTTGCCATGGAGCCTGAAGTATTGTTACTGGATGAACCCACGGCCGGTCTTGATAACAAGGTAAAGGAAAAATTGATTCATATTCTCAATACCCTTGATATCTCCTACTTTGTTATTTCCCATGAATTTGATTTTGTCAGTGCAGTGACAGATCGAGTCTATTCCATGGAAAACGGCAGGATATTAACCGACGAAGAAATCCATATCCATCGCCACGAGCACGTCCACAAACACGGGAAACATCCCCACATTCATAAATAAAACTAAGGTAGCTTCATGGAGAATAACACTATGCCTGGCAAAGAAATTATCGGAACCCTGAACAATGTTCTGGAGATTGATCTGTCGTCAAAAACATTTTCAAGGGTTTTAATTTCAGATTCGTTAAGGCGGATGTATCTTGGTGGAAAAGGCCTTGGATTGAAATTATTGTACGACAGACTGAAACCTGGAATCGATCCCTTGGGTGAAGACAATCTGGTGATCATCATGACAGGTGTCCTTACCGGAACCCAGGCGCCTTGTTCAGGAAGGTTCCATGCAGTTTTCAAATCACCCCTTACCGGAATTGTCGGGTCTTCATCCTGTGGCGGGTCTTTTGGCCGCCAGCTCAAATCCAATGGCTGGGATGGACTTATTCTTAAGGGGAAATCAAAAGAACCGGTCTTAATTCAAATCCATGATGAAACTGTTGAATTTATGGATGCAACAGATCTTTGGGGAAAAGACATTCTGGAGACTCAAACCGCCCTGGGTTTAAAAAAGTCAGAATCTCTGACAATCGGGTCTGCAGGAGAAAATCTTGTCCGGTTTGCCAATGTGGCTGCAGGTTTCAGGTATCTTGGGCGCGGCGGATTGGGTGCTGTCATGGGATCAAAAAATCTTAAAGCTGTTGTCGCCTTAAAGGGGCAATACAAGGTTGTTCCATTTTTTAAAGACAAATTTGACACCCTTAAAACAAAAGCAAATACCTATATCAACCGAAACACCATGTCCTTATTGATGCGGCAGTTTGGAACAGCCGCCAATGCAAACCCGATTATTAAAAACAATATGCTGCCGGTCAATAATTTTACCTATGGCAATCATCCCAAAGCAGCACAGATTACAGGCGAGGCGATTAAAGAAAATCACGATACCCGGAATCACACCTGCAAACCCTGCTCTATCTTCTGTGGGCACAAGGGGACTTTTAATGGAAAACAGACAAACGTTCCAGAATATGAGGCCCTTGCATTACTGGGGGCAAGTTTAGGGGTATTTGATCCCAATGATATTTCAAGGTTTAATGAAATCTGCAACCAGAAGGGACTGGACACCATATCTGCCGGCGGAACCCTGGCATGGGTGATGGAAGCAACCCATAAAGGCCTTGTTGAAACAGATCTTGAATTCGGATCTCCAAAAAATATTGTCCAAGCCTTAAACAATATTGCACACCTTGAAGGGTTTGGCAGGGAAATGGCAATGGGGTCAAGAGCGCTTTCAGATAAATTTGGTGGGAAAGCCTTTGCCATTCAGGTGAAAGGTCTTGAAATGGCCGGTTATGATCCCAGGGGGGCCTATGGCCAGGGGTTGGGGTATGCGGTTGCCAACCGGGGCGCCTGTCATCTGTCTTCCTTTCCGGTGGGATTTGAAAATCTTTTAAATTTTCTTGCACCGGACACCATTCGTGCAAAGCCTGAGTTTGTTCTATTTTTAGAAAATTTATATTCAGCTGTCAATTCATTGGACATCTGCCAGTTTACCGGTTATGGCCTCACCCTTGAAACGCTTTTAACGAGAATGACCCCCCATTTTGTGTTGCGGTTTTTAATGCAGAATCTTCCGGTACTTGCCATTGCTCTGGTTGATGTTTCATTGTATCCTGATTTTTTTTCCGCGGCTTGCGGGATAGATCTGTCTTCTAAGGAATTTTTAAAAGCTGGAGAAAGAATTCATATTCTTGAACGGCTGATGAACACCAATGAAGGGATTCGAAAGGCAGATGATACATTGCCGGACAGACTTCTTTTGGAACCTCAGAAAGATGATCCGAAAAAAAGGGTAGTGCCGTTAGCACCCATGCTCAATAAATATTATAAATTAAGGGGGTATAACAAAGACGGTATCCCGAATCAAAGATTAGTAAAAAAACTTGGAATATAAAAATGATTCAGATCAGGCGTTCGGCAATATAGCGTTAAGTTGTTTCTGAATACAAAAATAAATATCTTCATCACTGCCATAGACATCAATGACATCTTTGTGATGAATAAGTTTTTCAACAATAAATGCTGTCAGGTAAAGACTTGCGATGTTCGGGTTTGAAACGATGGTTCTAAACGGGGCAACCATGTAGTCAACATCAAAATCTTCCGCTTTGCAGAGGGTATCAAGGCTTCGTGCGATTTGATTTTCAATGCTGGATTTGGAGACAGTCTCAACCAGGCCGGATTCAATAAGTTTCATGGAAACTTTATTGCTGAAGGCATCTATGTTGTCCCGGATCGTACTGATGGTCCTAATTCTTTCCCGCTCTTTGGACGATTCAATCTTTGAAAGAAGTTTTGATTCCCTGTTTCCAGTATAAAAGATTTTAGCCATATAATTATCCTTAATTATCAAAAATCATAAAATATCAATCTGTGTTTATACAATAAAAACAGGATGTTTTTCAAGTAAAAAATCTAGAGATTTTCAATAATAATCTGTGCAGCATTGGTCTTGAATTTATTTATTTTCAGTTTAAAAGCGATTTGGGGGTAATAATCCGGAAGGTTATCAGGATCATTGATATTAAAATGAAAGGCTTCAACCTGATGCCGGGAAACAGGGGCAGTGTTTTCAAGGACCATTTTCCTGTGGCTGTTTCCAATGAGATAAGAAGATACCACATGGATATCTTTGCAGATAAAAACAGGCTCTGGATTGGCCACGCCAAAGGGCCTTAACCTGTCAATTTCTCTGGCCAGATCAAAATTGATATCGTCAAGATCAAGAATGGCATCAATGGTCAATGTTTTTTTAAAATCCTTTTCAGTATACCGGGTTTCCATATGAAGGTTCAAACTTTGACTGAGCGCGGATAAATTACTTTTACTCACCGTTAAGCCTGACGCCATGGCATGGCCGCCGAATTTTTCAAGTAATGACTCACTTGCCATAAGTGCTTGATGGATATTAATATTATTGATACTTCTGCCGGAACCGACAGCCTGTTCATTGCAACTGGATAGCAGGATAACCGGACAATAATATTTTTTTGACAGTTTTGAAGCCGCAATTCCCAAGACACTGGGGTCCCATTTATCATCCCATAGAAACAACAGTTTATCTGCCAGCAGGTCTGGATTTTTTAACAGGCGGTTTTCAATGTCTAAGATAATTTCCTGTTCGATTTTTTGGCGCTTTACATTCAACTGATCCAGAAGGGACGCTGTTTTTTCAGCATTAACGATATCAGTGGCAGTGAGCTGGGAAACACAGATTCTGGCATGGGAGATCCTACCGGCAGCATTGATTCTTGGAACAATTTTAAATGAAATGTCATCTGAATCAATCTTTTTTAAATCAACCCGGCTGATTTCGGCAAGGGATTTTAATCCAAGTCTTGCTCCCTGTCTTATTCTTTCAAAGCCTGCAATGCAAAGCACCCTGTTTTCATTAATCATCGGAACCATGTCACCGATGGTTCCAATGGTAAACAGATCCAGGTAGTTAATGAGATTGGGTTCCTCAAGGTCTTCCCAGAATCCTTTTTCCCTGAAAAATTTTCTAAGGGCCATGACAAGAAAAAAGGCAACACCAACCCCGGCAAGAAAGTCCAGACCAGCCTTGCAATCTTTTCTTTTCGGGTCAACCACTGCCAGGGCGTTCGGCAGGACAGCGCCGGGTTCATGGTGGTCGGTGATGATAACATCAATATCTTCTAAATTGGCT
>JAHJLN010000410.1 GCA_018821715.1 Pseudomonadota bacterium
TATGCATCGAGAAAAGCATGGCCAATCAGAGAAACCCATACGATTGTAGGGATTCCCTTGGGTAAATAAAAAACTCTTGATTGATAGTCAAAATGATTGCCCCAGCAGGCACCGGAGTATCCATTGCTTTGGTTTTCAATAAGCCAGTTTAAGCATTGCTTTGCCTTATCGGCATATTTACGGTCACCTGTTTTTTTATATAAATTTAAATAACTTCTTGCAAGAAAACCCATACCTTTGGATGAATAGTCTTTGTGTATTCCAACCAATGGTCTGATATTTATTGGAAATCTTCTTATGGTTTGTTGAAGAGCAATGTTTAGATATCTGTTATTGAATGTAAAAGGCCTTAAAAACTTTGAACTTAGACCATCAAATGTGTCATAAGCTTTGTAATCATTATCTTCAAGCCATCTGTCAAGCGCAAGTATGCTTTTAAGCAGTTTCTCCTGCATAAATCTTTTATCCCTCTAAAATATTATTACAATAATTAGCAGCATATTCCCTGATATTCACTGTTGGTTTGCATCCCCTTAATCGCACGGACAAGGTCAATCACTTGTTGACCCTGACGGGTAAGTGAAAGGATATTGTGGAATTCTTCAGAATTATTACCGATTACGATGGTGTCGGCATGAGCCAGAATATCATCAACGGATTGGACCATCATCTTGGCAATATGGGGAATAAGGTTGAGGATATAATCACGGTTGGCCCCCACGAGGCAGGCCAGGTTGACGTTTTTATCATAAATCCTGATATCATATCCCTTGCCGAGAAGGCGTTCAATCACCTCAACCATAGGGCTTTCACGAAGGTCATCGGTTCCGGCCTTGAAACTGAAACCCAGCACACCCACCTTGCGGCCAGGCTGGGTAAGAATCATGTTCAGGCCGCGCTCGATCTGCAGAACATTGCTTGGGATGATGTTGTTTAAAATCGGCAGATCCAGATCCAGGCTTCGGCCTTTGTAGGTAAGCGCCCTCAGATCTTTGGGCAGGCAGGAGCCGCCAAAGGCAAACCCTGGTTTGAGATAATAGGGCGACAGGTTGAGTTTGGTATCCTGACAGAAAATATCCATAACCCGGTGGCCATCGGTCCCGACCGCCTTGCAGATGTTCCCTACCTCGTTGGCAAATCCTACCTTTAAGGCATGCCAGCAGTTGTCCACGTACTTGACCATTTCGGCGGTCTCCAAGTCTGTGCGGATCATCGGGGCATCCATCTTTTGGTATAGCTCAGCCAATAGATCACCACTTGCGGTATCAATCTCCCCGATCACTGTCTTGGGCGGGTTATGAAAATCATAGACTGCTGTTCCTTCCCGCAGGAATTCTGGATTATTGCAAACCCCGAACTCTTTGCCGGCCTTTTTGCCGGAAGCCGCTTCTAAAGTGGGAATAACAACGCTGCGCATGGTTCCTGGAAGAATCGTGCTGCGAATCACCACCACATGGTGCCCGTTCTTCGCTCTCAGTGCAGATCCGATTTTTTCACAGACTCGGCGGACATATTTCAGGTCAAGGTTGCCATTCATCTGACTCGGTGTGCCCACGCAGACAAAAGAAATATCAGTCGATGCAACAGCTTCTTCCGCATCGGTGGTGGCCCGGAGCTGGCCTTGTTTTACCGCTGCCTGGATCAGATTTCCAATATCTTTTTCAATAATGGGTGTTAGTCCCTGATTGATTAGGTCCACTTTTGTTTTGACTGGGTCAACACCAACAATTTTATGTCCCTCACCGGCCAGACAGCCTGCAGATACTGCACCGACATAGCCCATTCCGAATATACTGATTTTCATTTGAAATCCTTGTTCATTTTTAAAATTGCTAAATTTGAATAACCTGCCCTGAACTTGTTGCCTCCCAGGCGCATAAAGTCAACATTGTGGTGTCGAATAATTCCTGAACAGTAAACGGCATAGGCGCACCAGCTTGCAAAGCTTTTACAAATGCCTGTATTTCGGCTTTCTGCCCCTTGTCCAAACCCCCGAGTTTTATTTTTTTGGCTGAATTGCCTTCAAAAATCATAAGATACTCAAAGTTGTGCATCTGCAATGTTCTGCCAGAGGTATACACCTCTAAAAATTCCTTTGGCACCTTAATTCCCCCCTGCGTCAGGTAGAGTAGATTGCCTATTGAACCGTCGGCATATTGAACCACTACTGATAGATTTTCCAGATCATCCAGTGTTGGTTTTTCAGGCCTTAAAGACTTGGAGGTTACTGATACGGGTCTGCTCTCCGTAAGGTAAGCGAATACATCCAGAAAATGCCCAGCTTCCCCTATAAAGCGCGAGCCTTGTTCAGGGTCCAGATACCAGGAGCCGCTTTCCATGGGGCCGGCATGAACCCGGTAAGTCATTACCATAGGTGACTTATTTGGCCCCAGAAGTTTTTTCATGGTGGTGACGGCTGGCGAAAAACGCCGGTTGAATCCCACCTGCAATCTATTATTGCCGGTTTTGGTAATGGCTTTTTGTACAAGGTCCAGTCCCTCAAAATCAATAGCCAGCGGTTTTTCGACGAATACGGCTTTTCCTGCGATCAGTGCCTCGGCAGTCATGCTCGAGTGGGCCTTATGGCGCGTAGCAATCAGCACGGTATCAATATCTTCTGCTTGCAGCAGCGCTTGATAATCTGAACTCAGCCGGGCAAAACTGAATTTACGTGCGGCATTCTTAGCCGAAAGACTTGTGGCTGTAGCCACCTCTATCAGTTGAACGTTTTTGATAGCGCCCAAATGGGGAAGCAGCATGCTGGAGGCATAATTACCCGCGCCAATCACGCCTAATCTGACCTCATCCGTGGTCTTGGGTGTCAATGTGTCGGTTTTAATGATCAAACGGCTTTGGGTTTCAATTGGCTTGTCTGGATATTGAAATAAAACACCCAGACCTTCCAGTGTTCCGGCCGCCATGTCCAGATAAACTTTCTCAGCTTCATCAAAAGGAAAGATAGCTGAAACAATGGGCGTAAGATCGATTTTTCTTGAGGACAGAAGATCAAGAAACGCCTGCATGTTACGCCTTTCAGTCCAACGCACATAGCCAATGGGATAGTCGATACCACGTTCTTCGTAGTTTGGATCGTATCTGCCTGGGCCATATGATCGTGAAAACACAACCTCAAGTTCTTTTTCATAATAGTCCTTCCAAGACAGATCAAGACGGGTGATGCCTACATCCACCACCCTGGCTCGGTCTCTGGCCATGGCAACTGCCATTTCCACCGGTTGGTTGGATTTCCCTCCGGCAGTGATAAAGATGCAGTCAACGCCTGCCCCCTGGGTCATTTGTTTGATGTGTTGTATCAAGGCAGAATTTTCATTTGTTCCGGTAAACACTGCACCGCAATCTTGAGCAAGTCGACAACGCTCCTCCGAGATATCTACACCCATAACCTTTATCCCGGCAGCATTGAGGATCTGGACCAGAATCTGTCCGATAAGCCCAAGGCCGATCACGCAGGCAGTTTCACCAAGCTGCATTTTTGCCTGGCGATAACCCTGCATGGCAATGGCTCCGATGGTGGCGAAAGCCGCGTGTTCAATGGATATATTGTTAGGAACCGGCACCACAAGATTCTTAGGGATATAATTTACTTCCGCATGGTTGGCATATCCGCCCCCTGCGCAAGCTACGAGTTGACCTACGGAGAATTCTTCTGCCCCGCGTCCAACTTCTATCACCCGCCCGGAAAGGGAATATCCAAGTGGCGTAAGAGAGTCCAGTTTGTTCATCACCTTCTCATATGTGGCCTTCAGACCCTGCTGCTGAACACTCTGGATGACCTTTTTAACCTGATCCGGCCTTGCCTTGGCCTTTTGCAGATAATTCATCTTGCCTTCACGGACTTTCATACCTTCGGTCCCGGCAGAAATAACGCTAAAAAGGGTTTGGACCATAACACCACCGGATTTGATAGCGGGATGGGTAACTTGTTCCAGGCGGATAGCGCCTGATTTGTAATTTTGACTGATTTGTTTCATAATATTCCCTTATTTAAAGGCGTATCTTCTAACCAGTTAAAGAAATTGTTTAAAAAAATATCTGTTGTATATTTATTATTAAAATCTTCGATGTTATTTTTTGAAACAGAAGCAAGATAGTCTCGGTTTAGATAAAATAGATTTATGGCCTCAGTTAAATTTCGAGAATCATTCCTTTTTAATATAATTCCGTTTCGTTCATGAATAACAGTGTCATGAATAGCCCCAACTTTGGTGCTAATTATTCCAAGCCCCAAACCCATTGCTTCCAGTATTGTCAATGGTTGACCATCCCAGTTTGTAGGATGTAAAAGCAGACCACAGTTAGAAAAAATATCCCATTTAGCTTTGTCAATCAATAATCCGTGAAATGTGATATGTTCTTCAATTCCAAGATTATTTATTAAACTTTCAATCTCTTTTCTTTCTTTTTCATCAGACCATTCACCGATGCAATACAATTTTATAGAAAGGTTGTTTTTCAGGCACTGATCTACAGAATATATTATTTTTTCAATTCCCTTGGAATAGTTTAAAGCACCGACATATAAAAGATTGAGAACATTATTATAGATAACCTCTTTTTTTATAGTTCGATTTAATGGTTTATAGACCCCATTACTAAAGTATACAGTATTTCTAATTCCAATACCTTCAAAAACTTCTTTAATTGAAGGACCTAATAGCCTTATGGATGTAACTTTTTTTAAAATATATTTCCCAAAATAATATTTCAAACTATTTTTTCTTCCCAGAAAAGTAAAAAAAGCACCAGCAAGATCACCATATACCTTGATTCTTAATAAGCTGCTTATCATTATTATGGTTGATGTTCTAAAAAAACCAAAAAATTCTTTTGGTAAAGAGATAAACAATCTCTGCGGGCGTTTTTTAAGAATTATTATTAGAACTGAGTATATAAATTCAATA
>JAHJLN010000411.1 GCA_018821715.1 Pseudomonadota bacterium
TGCCAAAAAAAATAAATATAGCGCAGTACCCAATGACAATAGGGTTGTTCGGTACGGTATGCATAATGATGATACCCTAAAACCTCGCGGACTTGGTCCATCAATTTAAGCTTTGGATTAGGACGGAATTTTGCTTGATTTTCTATAATAAGTATGACTAAAGCAAAACAAATAGAAAAGGAAGACAAAATTTGATAAATGGGAATATCTTTCCATATTTTTGACTCAAGATTTAAATGAATGGAAAATCACGGTATCCATAGAGCCAATATGATGGAAATTTTCAATTTATTAACACTGTTTTCATTCGCTTGCGGTGTTGAAGTAGAATGAAAGACTAACCGGAAAGGTTAATAATATGTGCAGTTTACCAAACTTGTCCATATTTTTGTTGGCGGCCTTGATCCTACTACTTACGCCCGGTCCGGCCGTGCTTTATATTGTAGCGCGCAGCTTGGATCAGGGCCGGTTGGCTGGATTTGTGTCCGTTCTCAGTATTGAGGTTGGCAACTTCGTGCATGTATTGGCAGCCACTTTGGGATTGTCTGCTATACTCGTTTCATCAGCACTGGCATTCTCCATCGTCAAATACCTGGGTGCCGCCTATCTCATTTATCTGGGAGTACGCCGACTTCTTGCAAGCCAGACTGCGCAGCAGCCCACGACTTTCCAGCGTCAGAGTCTAGGACGCATTTTTCGGCAAGGCGTGCTGGTGGCCATACTCAACCCGAAAACGGCTTTATTCTTTTTCGCTTTTTTGCCACAATTTGTCGATTCGTCAAAGAGTTCATTTACTCTACAGCTGCTGATGCTCGGATGTATGTTCGTACTCATGGCCATTGTTACAGACAGTCTGTATGCTCTTTTAGCGGGTACAGTTGGACAGTGGCTCAAAGGCACTCGTTCGTTTCTGCGGGTTGAACGGTATTTGGTCGGGACCGTTTATATTGGATTAGGCGTAATGGCCGCACTTGCGGATATCAAACGTCATTGAAGAGCAGCAGAATCGCGCCCAACATCGGCGTTCAGTCCGACTCGCTTCACTTGTGGCTGACGCAGTCGTTATATTTTTGGATATAGACAACATAAATCAGAATAACAGAATTTGTTTATGAAGAAGGAGAAAAGGAAAATAAAATTATGGATTTCATATCTGTTTCAAAGAATGACGGTATTGCCACAATCACTTTAAGCAGGGGGAAAGTGAATGCTTTGAATGAAATTATGGTGGAGCAACTGAATGACTGCTTCACAGAATTGGAAACTGATCGGAAAACCGATTCTGTTATTCTAACGGGACGGGGAAAGTTTTTTTCTTTTGGATTTGATATCCCCGAATTCATGGGGTATTCGAAAGAAGATTTCATCCGGTATCTGACGAAATTTACCGGCCTTTATACCCGAATATTTCTTTTTCCCAAACCGGTCATTGCCGCATTGAACGGTCACACCATAGCTGGCGGATGCATGCTCGCAACCGCATGTGACTACCGAGTGATGGTTTCTGACAGATCAAAAATATCACTGAATGAAATCAACTTCGGTTCATCAGTCTTTGCCGGATATGCAGAAATGTTAGGATTCTGTGTAGGTTGGAAAAATGCAGAAACAATTCTTTATAATGGGGCCATGTATTCTGGAGACAGGGCGTTACAGCTCGGATTGATCGACATGGTGTCATCTCGGGATGATCTGATGAACGAAGCCGACAAAAAAGCCCGTGATCTCGGTGGAAAAGACAATAGCGCTTTCAGCAGCATAAAAGGACTTCTGCGAAAACCTGTGGCAGAAAGAATGGTAAGAAGGGAAAAGAAATCCATACAGGAATTTGTCAACATTTGGTATTCTGAAAAGACATGGGAAGAACTCAAAAAAATCGGAATTAAAATATAACCTTTTGCGTCTGTTGGCTTTGCGTTGTGTCTTTCCAAATCAAAGTAAGTAACCATTTAACAATAGAGAAAAAGGAGTTGCTAATGGGTTCAGATTCAAACGGCATTCATCATCAATCCCAAAAGAAAATCAGAGCAAGAATAGTAGCATCATTGGAAAAAGAGTTTGGTATGTCAGAAACTTCCGGGTTACAAATAGATTTTGGCAGTCACACAGATACGTGGCTTTCTATTCCAGCAAGTTTATCAAAAAAAGACATATCTGACCAAAAAATATTAGCTGCAATTGAAAAAGGAATAGGTTTCAAAGTCAAGCAAGGAGCCTTTATTCGATTTGCCGATGATCAACAAGGTTCAGACATCTGGTTGTCTATTCCATCAAAGTTCATAGGCAATGAATTGTCTATAGAAGAAATACAGGTTGTTGAAGGAAAATCACTAATGATTCGGTGGAACATTGTTCCCGGACAGTTCAAAGGAGAAGATGAAACAAAAGATTTAATGCAAATCGGATTTGGTATCTTTCCAGCAACTTTTTTTAAATAACCTAAACTCAAATTTATATTGACACAACCACCGCGTGGACTCGGACCGGAAAAACAATGCTATTTTTGGCTTTTACTCAGTCATCATTTAACGGTGATCTTGCCGATCGGGACTATGGTTGCAGGGATTTTCGCATTAAGGACAACAATGGCAATATGCTGATTATAGGCCATGCTTTAAAAAATAAGACAGAGTTTATCAAACAGATCACCCGTATGGCTAAGGGGTGATCTGCTTTACGATCCTTTCCAGGATATTACCGGCTTTCCCTCTGATCAGAACATCGCATACCTTGTCATAGGGCGTATCGGAAAGGTTGATGATGATAAGAAAAGCGCCTGAATTTTTGGCATATTCAGGCATTAATGCAGCCGGTTGTACCAGAAGTGTGGAACCGACTACGATAAATACATCACTTTTTGATGACAGTATGACGGCTTTCCGGGTTTCTTCAACCGGCATGGCCTGACCAAAAGAAATCGTATCCGGCTTAAAGTATCCTGAGCAGGGACAAACCGGCGCCTTGTCTCCTGCATCAATCAGTTGTTTTGCTTTTTCCCAGGAGATCAGTTTTTTACAGCGCATGCATCTGACCCGCCGGGTATTGCCGTGAAGTTCGATAATTTTTTCTAAAGGGATTCCGGATGCTTCATGCAGACCATCAATGTTCTGGGTGATAAGCACTTTTAAAATTCCAAGTTCATGCAGTTTTGCAATGCTCAAGTGGCCCGCATTGGGTTTGGAAACACTAAGGCTTTTTTCCATGTCAAGCCGTTGCTGCCAATAGTTGATTCTTGCTGTCCTCGATGACATGAATTCATCAAAATATATTGGCTTGAATTTGTCCCAGATACCGCCCTGGCTTCTGTAATCCGGAATCCCGCTTTCCGTGGAGATGCCGGCGCCTGTGAAGACAACCAGATGTTTTGAGGTTTTGATCTTTTCTGCAGCTAAAGCGATTTTTTCATCCATGGAAAAAGCCTTTTAAAAATGTTTTCATAAAGTGAAAGGATCTCTTTAATTTTAAAAACCGTTCCGGTTAAGAAAAATACAAATAAAAATTCAAGTCCGATAAGACAGCAGATTGCAAAAGCCCCCAAATGCGTTGTTTGATCGATAATCTGTCTTAATCCAAAAGCGGAAAAATACAGAATGATACCCATTACCAGGCTTATGGGAATCATTTTGAAAAAAAAGAGATACACTTTGGTTTTTTCTGTATTCAAGCTTTTTTTATTCCAGCACTCAAACAGGACAAAAGCCTGAAGGATAACGGAAAGCGATAATCCTGACGCCACGCCCTGCAGCCCCATTTTTTTCATTAAAACATAAATAAGCGGCAGGGTTAGGATAACACAAAGGGTTGTGACAATCGCAGGGAAAA
>JAHJLN010000412.1 GCA_018821715.1 Pseudomonadota bacterium
CAGCAATTAATCAAAGGTCTCAATCATCCGATTTTCAGAAATGCTTCCGTGGTTGTTTCCAAAAATCTGGTGAGTCGTGCAAAGGTCTTGAGGAGTGATGCCTGTGGGTCTTTGAATAACAACAACCGTTGCCCAGCATCGAAGAACCCCAATTAATAGAACTTTGAAAGACAGGCATGTTTTTTAGGATTATAAAATTTGATAAAAAATTTTCAAAATTATAGCTCAACTGAGTTGACCAAGTCGAAATTTACCAATATATTGAGTTTGCCACTGAGTCAATCTGGAAAAAGCGATGTGATCATTCAAATATCGAGTAAAAGGTCAATAAAATAAATTATTATGCGTGTTTTGCATGTATACAGAACATATTTTCCAGAAACACAAGGCGGCGCTGAGGAAGTCATTAGACAAATTTGCCTGAATACTGCTTCATATGGTATTGAGAGCAGGGTTTTAGCTCTTTGCAAAAAACCAGTTCCCAAATTGATTTCTTTACCTGAAGCTGAAGTTTATAGATACCAGAATGATTTGGAAATTTCGTCTTGTGGTTTTTCTTTTAGCGCTTTTTCAGGATTTAGAAAACATATCAAATGGGCTGACATTGTGAATTATCATTATCCTTATCCATTTTCGGATATGTTGCATTGCTCCAGCAATGTGAATGCAAAAACAGTTGTTACGTATCATTCTGATATTATCAGACAAAAAAAATTGATGGTATTATATAATCCCCTAATGAAAATATTTTTTAATAGAGTTGACCGTATTGTAGCAACTTCACCAAATTATTTCGCAACCAGCAGTGTTTTGAATAACTTCAAGGAAAAAGTTGAAGTTATAAGTCTTGGAATTGATGATGCAAGTTATCCAAAAATAAATTCTCAGTATCAAAAAAGGTTAAATGACCAACTCGGAAAAGATTTTTTTTTGTTTGTTGGTGTTTTGCGTTATTATAAGGGACTAAATATTCTGATCGATGCTTTAAAAAAGTCTCAGCTTAAGGCAGTAATTGCAGGTGCCGGACCCGTTGAAAATGAACTTAAGGAAAGGGTTAAGAAACTTGGGTTAAAAAACATCATTTTTTTAGGACATGTGAGTGATCAAGAAAAAGTTTCTTTAATCGAATTATCCAGAGCTATTATATTTCCATCATATTTAAGATCAGAAGCATTTGGTATGACACTGATCGAAGGCGCTATGCTTGGAAAGCCATTAATCTCGACAGAAATCGGTACAGGTACGAGTTATGTGAATTTGCATAATGAAACGGGGTTAGTCATTTCTCCGGGATGTCCGGAAGAGCTTAAGAATGCCATGGAATATTTATACCAGAACCCAGATATCGCTCTTAAAATGGGGAAAGCAGCAAGAAAGCGTTATCTATCCCTTTTCACTGGTAAGCTAATGGGCAAACACTATGCGGACCTATATACGAGGCTATTTACAAATCAGAAAGTATGATTCGCGTTAGAGAATTAATTTATTAAAGGCATAGTTCTAATATCAGGTGTGAATTGAAATAATAATGAAAATAAATGAATTTAAGAATTAATCAAAGGTCTGAATATGTCTACTCAACAAAAAAAATGCATCAGTGAGGGAGATAAGTTGATTTCGTTTGTGGGCAAAAAAACATGGATCACTGGACATCGTGGTATGCTCGGTTCTGCCTTGGTTCGCAGTCTCAGCAAAGAAGGAGCTGATTTATTGGTTGCATCGAGTCAGGAGCTTGACTTGCGCAATAAAAGAGAGGTTCTCGATTGGGTGGATAAAAACCGACCAGAATTCGTTTTTCATGCTGGTGCGAAGGTCGGTGGGATTCATGCTAACGCTACGCTTGGAGCTGTTTTTTTACATGATAATTTGATGATTCAATCGAACGTTATTGATGCTGCTCATCAATTCGGCGTTCGTAAACTGTTGTTTGTTGCATCCAATTGCATCTACCCAACAAAAACGGTTCAGCCAATCTCCGAGAATGCTTTATTATCTGGTCCTCTCGAAGAAAACATCCGTTCTTATGCGATCGGGAAAATTGCAGGGGTCGAAATGTGTAGGGCATATCGTAAGCAATATGGTTGTAATTTTATTTCAGTCATTCCGCCAAACTTATACGGCCCTGGTGATAACTATCATCCTCATCATGGCCATGTTGTAGCTGGGATACTTCGGCGTGCGTATGAAGCAAAAGTGGATGGACAGTCTGAGTTAGTTGTATGGGGAGACGGGACGGCTAGGCGAGAAATCTTGTATGTTGATGACTTGGCTGATGCCATGAAATGCTTGATGGCCGCTAACGTTAAAGAAGATTTGTTCAATGTTGGATGTGGGCATGATCTGTCCATTGCTGATTTGGCTGCACTTATCGCCGAGGTGGTTGGTTTTAAAGGTTGCATTGTCTATGACAAAAGTAAGCCAAATGGAACGATGAAGAAGTTGCTTGATAGTTCTCGTATCCAAGTAATCGGTTGGCGGCCTCAAATCGATGAAAAGACAGGGTTGAAAAATGCCTATAACGATTTTCTGGAGTTGTTTAAATCGAAGATGCCCGGCAGTAGGCTGTAATCGTTTGTTATAGGGAAAGGTAGGGATTAAATATGGAACCAGAATTTGTTTTGCCAGCTGGGCTTATTGGGCGATTTGCTATTGTTAAGTTATGGCCTGAAATCAAGACAGCAGAAGATGAGTGCATTGCTCGTCTTAAAGTCGCGGCCACAACTCTTGGCTTGGATTGCATCAAGATTCACGCAGATGGCTCCTTGCTTGAGGATCCAGACAAGAGCATCAAAAGACAGCATGTCGATTTTGTTCTACACCTTCATTATGATACTCCAAAGCTTTATGATGCCTTTTCGTTTGTGGCACTGTGGAATCCTGTTCCGTTTTATCATGAATGGGGTTATTCTCGGACTTCACGAAACCTCCTGACTCATGATGATTTTGTAAGTTGTAGCTCAACTCCTGCTGACGATCATGTGCGTCGGTTGATACGTCACTCAGATTCTCATCTTCCGCCGCTGTTTAATTTATATCACTCTGTCTCTGATATTGTTCATCAGCCATCATTAGGTGACAACAAATTGTTTTATGCCGGCATCAACTGGGAAGCACTTGGAGGCCGAGTTTCTCGTCATCAGGAGTTGCTGAAACGCATAGATAAGACAGGGAATATGCGCATTTTCGGCCCGACCATATTTCAAGGGGTGAGGGTCTGGGATGGGTACGACAGCTATGTTCGAGAGATTCCATTTGATGGAATCTCAATGATTGATGAAATTGCCAGGGCAGGCATATCACTGGTTTTGTCCTCACAAGCTCATAAAGAGTCTGAATTGATGTCGAACCGTTTGTTTGAAAGTGTGGCTGCCGGAGCACTTGTTATTTGTGACGAGAATAAATTTGCCAGGAAGTTTTTCGGGGATTCTTTGCTTTACATTGATAGTAGGTGTCCCGTTGAGAAAACATATGACGATATTGAAAAACATTTGATCTTGGCAAAAACGAATCCATCCAAAGCGTTGGCTATGATTGAGAGAGCGCAGAATATTTTCAGGCAAAAATTTTCTCTACAGAAAAATTTGAGAGAGATGTATTATGGATTATCAGCTAGGAAACTTGAATTGTTTAAGCGTCAGATGCCAGAAACCTGTGCACGAATAAACGTTCTTCTATATCTGATATTGCCGGAATATTCAGATGAGGTTATAGATGCTCACATAGCAAACGTGGCTGCACAGGAATATGAATATTTCTCACCTGTATTGGTTATTGACAAAACAGCGGCTATGAAAAACCGAGCCATTATCAACGAATCTCTATCAAAATCACCTGTACCGATCCATCTTTTAGAGATGGATTTTTTTGAATATGGTATTGATAACGGGATTAAGACTAAACGCAGGATGGGGGCTGTCTTTGCCGATGTTTTGGCGATGAGCTCAAGAGCTGACGCTGTGGTATTTGTAGCGCCGAACGAAAAAATATTTTCCAATCATCTTCAGGTTCTTGCTGGAAGTTTGGCGCGAAACCCGGATAGGAATTGCGCGGCGACCGCTGCCTTCTTGAAACACGATGGTCAACCCATTCATGAAGTTCATGAGAAGATAGATTTTCGACAGTTATATCTGCGCACTCCGATTGGCTTTGCACGTTTTATTTTTAGAGTCTCCGGGTTTCCCGTTGATTTGAATTCCGCTCTGCCCTATCTGGACAGAAAGGTGATGGCAATTATGGTAGGGGAAAATAGTATTTTTCCAGAAATCCCTTCAACTGTTATGGTGTCTGTAGACCATGAGTTCCCATCTGGCTCTTGGGATGAGGGAAAGGAGAATGAAGTTATCAGTAGTTTTTGTCCAGCGGCTTTTGTTCTATCTACAGGTCACGAGATTATTCTGCCATCACTATTTGAATCTTGTTCAACATCAACAACAGGCACTTTTGGGCGTTTGGCATGGAAGCCGATTCGAAAGCTTTGGGATTTTATAACTCTTCAAGTAAGGCTACTACGCATATATGGCTTAAAGACAAGATTCGAAGCTTTCAGGAGAAAGCTAAAAAATAAAATGGTTTCAATTTAAACAGTTATTTCTTGTGACTAAAAATATATGAATCCCCACGCCCCACAACCCATATCCATAACATCACTGGTCTATAGTCTGTGGCGAAATCGCCAACTTATTTTACAGATGATGAAGCGTGATGTTATAGGCCGTTACAAGGGTTCAATTATCGGTATTATGTGGTCGTTTTTTAATCCGCTATTACTGCTGGTGTTATACACTTTTGTGTTTTCGGTGGTTTTTAAGGCACGTTGGGGAGTTGGCCCCCCTGAAAGTAAGTTTCAATTTGCTATTTTTTTGTTTGTCGGCATGATTATATACAGCTTGTTCGCAGAGACATTAAGCGTTGCTCCAAGGCTTATCTTATCCAATATCAGTTATGTGAAGAAAGTCGTCTTTCCGCTTGAAATTTTACCAGTTGTGTCAATTGGTGCTGCATTATTTCATGCGCTCATAAGCCTGTTGGTGCTTGTGGTTGCTCTCGTATTGATGAATGGTTATTTGTCATGGACCATCATCTTCCTTCCATTGGTAATTCTGCCTTTGGTGGTGTTGACCGTGGGGGTGGCATGGGGACTCGCGTCTATAGGTGTATTTCTGCGAGATGTATCCCAGACAATCGGCTTGGTAATGACCGCTATGCTGTTCGCCTCGCCGGTGTTTTATCCCATTACAGCTATACCTGAGTACATTCGGCCGTGGTTGATGCTAAATCCGCTTACCTTTATTATCGTTCAAGCACGGGCTGTCCTTATTTTGGGAATGATACCCGATTGGATTGGGTTGGCAATTTACAGTGGGGTTTCTGTCTCAATTGCATGGCTTGGCTATGTCTGGTTCCAAAAGACCCGAAAAGGATTTGCCAATGTCCTCTGATGATATTGCCATCACGGTCGATGGTGTTTCTAAACGCTTTGAGATATATGACCATCCTCGTGACCAATTAAAACAGTTCTTTTTTCCACGATTCCAGCAGATGATGGGGCTTGAGACAAAACAATATTTCCGTGAGTTCTGGGCGCTGCAAGATATTTCTATACAGGTGCACAAAGGCGAGTCTTTGGGTATCGTGGGTCTAAACGGGAGTGGCAAAAGTACTCTGCTCCAGATCATCACTGGAACGTTGCCCCCTACCTTGGGCAAAGTAGCGATTCAAGGGCGTATTGCTGCGCTCCTTGAACTCGGGTCAGGCTTTAATCCCAACTTCACCGGGTGGGAAAACGTATATATGAATGGTGCGTTGATAGGTCTCAGCAGGAATGAAATTGATTCTAAATTCGAAGCTATTCAATCGTTCGCTGATATCGGTGATCACTTTGACCAGCCTCTGTCGACCTATTCGAGCGGAATGCAAATGCGGGTAGCATTTGCAGTTGCCACAGCATTTGATCCTGATATTCTTATCATTGATGAAGCTTTGGCTGTAGGGGACGCATTTTTCCAGCAGAAATGTTTTCACAGAATTGAGCGCTTCAAAAATGGTGGTGGAACCCTTCTCTTCGTGTCCCACGATGCCAATGCTGTTAAACACTTGTGCGACAAAGCGGTTCTTCTTGGCCATGGCAAAGTCGTGAGTCATGGCGTTCCCAAAACGGTGATTGATCTGTACCAAGGGCTGGTCGCACAAAAAACCGATTTAGGTGAGCGAGCAGTTGTCGTCTCGCAAAACAAAGACAGTCAATCAACTGATTCAACCAACTCAATTGCGGCCAATGCGACTTGGACTAAAGCCACAACTATCACTACCAACCAGCAATCTGAACTAATCGACTTCAAGCTGTTGGATGACGCTGGCCAGCAGGTGGCACATATTGAGAGTGAGACTGATTTGACTGTACAGTACAGAATTCGCTTAAATAAAGACTTTGAACGACCTGCTTTTGGGCTGATAATCCGAGACAAAATGGGACGTAGCCTTTTTGAAACCAGCACTTATGCGATGAGGATGGAAGAAAAGCCGATGGCCAAGGGTAACGAAGTGCTCGTCAGTTTCAAGTTCAATTTTAATTTGTGCGCTGGGCAGTATTCATTTTCAGTAGGAGTTGCTGATAAAGGATTTTCAAGAAGTGAGTTTGAGGAACACACTCTCCTTATGCACGATGTAGAACAGATTCAGGTTTTTGATACCCAAAACATTTGCTGTTACGGGGGCATCTTCAATATGAAACCCGCAGTATCGGTCAAAATTATCGAGTAGAGCCTATGTTTAAGTCAATAAAAGATATGTTTCAAATCCATGCGTTGCTGCAGGATCAACGTCAAGAACTTGCCCAGCTAAGATCGCATCTTAATCAAGAACTTGTCCAGCTAAGATCGCATCTTAAAAGTATGGATGATCG
>JAHJLN010000413.1 GCA_018821715.1 Pseudomonadota bacterium
ATACATAAAGGTGTCAAGAAAATTGGCCAAAGAAAACGTTTTACTGTTTTTGATTATTATAGCGATAATGATCACCCCAACTACAGGATTTTGCAACAATACAATTCAAACAACCCAACATATTATTGTGATTGACCCAGGTCATGGAGGAATTGAAACCGGGATTGTCTCTTCTGGTGGTTTAACCGAAAAAACCATTGTTTTGAAGCTTGCCCAAAAAACTGCCCAACAGCTTGAAACCAGATACAATGTCCTTCTAACCCGGAACCAGGATGTTGATATTCCTTTCCAGGAAAGAATTTTTTTTACAAACAAAAACAAGGCAGACCTGTTTCTCAGCATCCATTTGCATGATTCAATCAAGCCATCCTTTTTTTTGTACTATTTTGATTTGCCTGAATCTTACGAACGCCTTACCCCTGCTGGAAACAATACATGGAAATCACAACCCCTGATTCATCAGGCCGACTGCAAGCAAGCCGTAAATTCGTTTTTAAGCATTTTTTCGGCCGATAAAACCGCTGTTCGTTTTTTTTCAAAAGGCGCTCCAATCATTCTCCTTGAAGGTGCAACCATGGCGGCCATATTAATTGAGCCTTTATCCATCTCAACACTATCCCGGCACCCGGAGGAGATTGAGACCATCCTTGATGAATATGCGTTACTCATTTCAAAAAGCATTGATTTGTATTTTAAGAAAAAATAATCCCCCTGTTAAAATTTCTTGCCTTTAATATAGGGAAATGATATTTGACGTACTTATTTTAAATTTTGATATCGGGGCGTAGCGCAGCCTGGTAGCGCGCCTGCTTTGGGAGCAGGATGTCGGAGGTTCAAATCCTCTCGCCCCGACCACATATAGAAAGCCCAAGGATTCAAACTTAGGCTTTTTTTTAATTTAAGCTTTACCAAAACCGACATGATTTTTTAAACTTGATCTATTATAATGCCGATTGTATTATAAACGCGGTTAGGCTGTAACTTTTAACTCAACCATTTAATAAAGATTAATTAATGGTATTTTTTACTTCCATATTGATTGTACTTATTCTCTATTATTTGCAGGCAAATGGGATCATATATGTTATCATTATTGCAGTCGTTGCCGAATTGGTAAATATTTTCATGACACAAACCCTAACCAAATCTGTTGAAAAAAAGGCTGCCGACAAATTCGGAAAAATAGCAAACGGTTATAAAACTCAAATTGCTGCTCAAAAAAAGACGATAAAAGAATTTGAAGATATCCAGGAAGAATCCATAAGAAAAATTTACAATGCCAATAAAAAAATAGCAGAATATGAAGAAAAATTAGGAATAACCGCAATTGACACCTCCCAGCCGGACAGCAGCCCGGACACGGAGGCTAACGTGCTTCAAAAAAAAGAAGTGCCTAAAGAAGAAAAAGAAGCCCCGGCAAAATTTATTGATCTTCCCTCGGGCTCCAATAGAAAAAAGCTGCCCTTCTAAACACATCCACGATTTGTCTTATTAACGGCGAGTTCTTAATTTATTCTTTTATGATCTTGATCCTCACGATCTGACCTTTTTTATTAACATACGCCACGCCTTTTGCCAGGATCCGCTGAGACTTTGAAGCAACGATTTCTACATCTTCCTCATAAAGAACGATGGATGAAAGTGCTTCGTTTTCGGAGGTTACTTCGGGTGCTGATGTGTTGGTTTTATTTGTTGTTCTTTTTTTGGGCGGATTTTCAGCCACTTCATACCGCGCCTTATTCCGCTCTGAAATCAGGTCTGAAACACCGGAATAATCGTTTTTCTTATTGTCATCCCGACAGGCTGAAATCAAAAAAAACAGGCCTAAAACTGCATACAGTATTTTTTTTCCTGATTTCATTTTTCTGCTTTTAATTACCCAACCCCTTCAACAGTAAAACGACGGTTCAATCTCATTGTTGAAAAAAGACCATACACATCTTTTGTCACATTAATGACCTTGAGTTTCCTATCAGATTGGTTCAATGTGTTATGTGCGGCAATAATCACACCAATTCCCACGGAGTCAACCATTTCTACGCCTTCCAGATCAATGACCACCTCAGTTGAAGATTCATTGATCGCAGAAAGCAATTCTGTTTTAAAATCTTCTGCCATGGAAGCCACAACATCCATGCCTGGTTTAATAATTGTCTGATCACCCTGATTCACTATTTCGCTCATATCGTTCTCCTGTGGTAAAGGATTAATAAACCCTGCCAATATCAATTGTTAGAATATCATCAAAACTCCAGAAAATCAATCTTTCGGGCATATGAGTACTATACCAAAAAAAAATGGTAGTTCAAACATTATTTTTAGGCCCTGTGATCAAAGCCATAACAATTGGGCTTGAAAAAAAATATAAAAGCAACTATATATACATCTTCCGGCTGTGCAGGCCGGTTGTGGACAATTCTGATCGGTCGCCTCGTAATAGAAGGCCATGAACCTCGTCAGGTCCGGAAGGAAGCAGCGATAAGTGATCTCTTCTGTGTCGTGGATCGATCCCGATCATGCAATTTTCCGACAACCCTTCTGCCAGCCGGATCTTTTCTTTATCCCCCCATTTTTTTTATATCTTGACATGTTTTTAAACAGACTTATTTTTCTGCCATAATTTAATTTGCGACTATTTATAAATTACTCTTAATTAAAGGAATATCTGGAGCAGGAGAAAAAATTGGCCAAAGAAAACAAAAAAAGAAACAATGATACCGCTACTGAGGATTCTCCCGAAAAAAAGGCTGAAAAAGCTGAACCAAAAGACAAGTCCACTAAAGGAGACAAAGTCAAGAAGGACGGCATTCATGAGCTGACAGAACAACTTGCATCTGAAAAAGATCGCGTATTAAGACTTTCAGCTGAATTTGAAAATTACAAAAAAAGAAAACAGCGGGAAATTGACGACTTTAAAAAGTTTGCCAATGAAATGATTTTTCGACAACTTCTGACGATTGTAGATAACTTTGAAAGAGCAATCTTCTCTGCGGAAGAAAACCCTGACGAGGCAAGCCTGCTTGAAGGGGTTAAGATGATTCACAAAGAAACACTCAAACTTTTAGAGACCTTTAATGTCAAACCCGTAGACGCTGAAAAAATGACGTTTGATCCTAATTTTCACCAGGCAGTCACCCAGGAAGAAACCGATGAATTTCCTGAGAATACTGTTTCAAAGGTGCTTCAAAAAGGTTACCTTCTTCATGACAGATTAATCAGGCCTGCCATGGTTGTTGTCTCAAAAAGAGTAGAAAAAGAAACTGAAGAAATCAAAGAAAATTAAAAATATCTTGGAGGGTATGTTATGGGTAAAATAATCGGAATAGATCTTGGAACAACCAATTCATGCGTAGCAGTTATGGAAGCAGGCGGCGAAGTGAAAATCATCACCAATGCTGAAGGAGGGCGAACCACACCATCTATTGTCGCACTTACCGAAGGCGGAGAAAGAATTGTCGGCCAGATTGCAAAAAGACAGGCTGTCACCAATCCTGAAAATACGGTGTTTGGTGTAAAAAGATTGATTGGAAGAAAATTTAATTCAAAAGAAGTCCAGACGGATATTCCCAATCTTCCTTATAAGATTGAAGCTGCATCCAATGGGGATATCAGAATCAATTTAAGGGGGAAACAACACAGCCCGGCTGAAATCTCATCATTCATCCTGGCAAATATTAAAAAGACAGCCGAAGATTATCTGGGCGAAGCAGTCACAGAAGCGGTTATTACCGTACCTGCTTATTTTAACGACAGCCAGCGGCAGGCTACTAAGGATGCCGGCAAAATAGCCGGTCTTAAGGTTAAACGAATTATCAATGAACCCACAGCTGCATCACTGGCCTATGGACTGGATAAAAAAGGCGAAGAAAAAATTGCTGTGTTTGATTTGGGCGGCGGCACCTTTGACGTTTCTGTTCTTGAAATCGGTGACGGTGTATTTGAAGTAAAATCAACATCCGGGGACACCCATCTGGGTGGAGAAGATTTTGACTTAAGAATTATTGATTATATTGCCGATGAATTTAAAAAAGATCAGGGCATTAATGTCCGAGGTGACAAAATGGCGCTTCAGCGTCTTAAGGAAGCTGCTGAAAAAGCCAAAATGGAGCTTTCAACATCCACAGAAACCAGTATTAATCTGCCGTTTATCACGGCTGATGCATCAGGTCCCAAACACCTTGATGTAAAACTGACCCGGGCAAAACTTGAATCCCTGGTAGCCGATCTTCTGGATAAACTTGAAAAACCCTGCAAAACTGCTTTAAAAGAGGCCAACTTAGGACCTGGCGGTGTGGACGAAGTTGTCCTTGTTGGCGGTATGACCCGCATGCCTGCAGTTCAGGAACGGGTTGAGAAAATATTCGGGAAAAAGCCCAATAAAAGCGTAAACCCGGATGAGGTTGTTGCCATGGGCGCTGCAGTGCAGGCCGGTGTTCTCCAGGGGGATGTACATGATGTTCTTCTTTTAGATGTTACGCCATTGTCACTGGGCATTGAAACCCTTGGCGGCGTGATGACCAAACTTATTGATAAAAATACCACTATTCCGACCAAAAAGAGTCAGGTTTTTTCAACTGCTGCTGACAACCAGCCGGCTGTTTCCATCCACGTACTCCAGGGAGAAAGACAAATGGCCGCAGACAATAAAACCCTTGGACAGTTTGAACTGGCCGATATTCCTCCGGCACCCAGAGGCGTTCCCCAGATTGAAGTCTCCTTTGATATTGATGCCAATGGCATTGTTCATGTAGCCGCAAAAGACAAGGCAACCGCAAAACAGCAATCCATCCGTATCACAGCAGCCAGTGGCCTTTCAGAAGCAGAAATAGACAAAATGGTCAAGGATGCTGAAATGCATGCTGATGAAGACAAAAAGAAAAGAGAACTGGTAGACACAAAAAACAGTGCAGAAGCGCTGGTAGACCAGACTGAAAAAACCTTAAAAGAGCATGGCAGCAAGGTTGATGAAGCGACAAGAAAAAGCATTGAAACTGCTGTTGAAGCACTGAAACAGGCCAAGGATTCAACCAATCTTGATGAGATCAAACAAAAAATCGAAACCCTGTCACAGGCATCTCATAAGCTTGCTGAGGTGATGTACCAGCAGGCAGCCCAGGACGGTCAGGGTACTGATGCCGGTGCTGCAGGGACTCCCCAGGATGATGACGATGTGGTTGATGCTGATTTTGAAGAGGTTAAAAAAGACAAATAAAACCAAACAAAACCTGTTGAATATAATCCTGCCGTGTTCTATAGTTGCGCGGCAGGATTTTTTTTTATTCAATTTAAGGACGTATTTTTATTAATGATTATTACGCAGATTTTAGCCCAAAACGCCTGGAAGTATAAAGACAAGACCGCACTCGTAGAACGGACACCTTCCTTGAACACCAGAAAATCCATTACCTGGGAAGCGTTTTACCAAGAATCCAACAAACTTGCCAATGCCTTTGACAACTATGGTATTCAAAAAGGGGACAAAATTGTACAGCTCATGACCAACTGCCTTGAATGGCTTCCCATCTACTTTGGTATTCTTTCCACAGGGGCCTGGGCAGTTCCGTTAAACTTCAGGTTTGAATCTGACAAGATTCTTCTTTGCACAACAACGGCTGAAGCTAAAGTTTTTATTTTTGGTGAAGAGTTTATTGAGAGGATTGAAGCTGTAAAAAATGAGCTTGACGTCTTTGTCCATTTATGGATTTTTACAGGTCCTGCGTCTTTATGCCCTGACTGGGCAATTTCATATGATGCGTTTATCGGTTCAGCATCAGGGGATACACCCCCCATGGTCGATCTTGACATTGAAGATGATGCAGCACTTTATTTTACCAGTGGCACGACCGGGACCCCCAAAGCCGTCCTTTTAACCCATAAAAATCTTGAACATGCCTGCGATGTTGAACAAGCCCATCATGGTCAGACCCATGAAGACATCTTCCTTTGTATTCCCCCTTTGTATCATACCGGTGCCAAGATGCACTGGATGGGCAGCTTTCTTGTGGGAGGAAAATGTATCCTTTTAAAAGGGGTAACCCCTAAATGGATTATTGAAGCGGTTTCCGAAGAACTTTGCACCATTGTCTGGCTTCTGGTTCCCTGGGCCCATGATATTCTTATTGCCATTGAAAACAATGATATTGACCTTTCAAAATATTCGCTGTCCCAGTGGCGACTGATGCATGCCGGCGCTCAACCGATTCCGCCAAGTCTGATTGAAGATTGGAATAAATATTTTCCCGGGCAGGATTATGATACCAACTATGGACTCACCGAATCCACAGGTCCGGGATGTATTCATTTGGGACTTGAAAATGCCCACAGGATCGGTCCCATCGGGTTGCCGGGAGCAAACTGGGAGGCCAAAATCGTAGATAAGCTGGGGAACCTGCTGTTTGGCAATGAATCCGGTGAACTCATTGTCAAGGGTCCCGGCGTAATGAAAGAATACTATAAAAACCCTGAAGCCACTGCCCAGACACTCATAGACGGGTGGCTTCACACCGGCGATATTGCCAGGTATGACAAAGACGGATTTATCTGGCTTGTGGATCGGAAAAAAGACATGATTATCTACGGCGGAGAAAATATTTTCCCTGTTGAAATAGAAAATTTTTTCCAGAAAAACGAAAAGATAAAAGACATTGCTGTCATTGGTATCCCGGATGACCGTTTGGGAGAAATCCCGGCCGGCATCATCAGCGTTAAACCCGGTTGCATTATGTGTGAAAGTGATATCATCGAATTTCAACAGGAGCTGCCCCGATATAAACAATTAAAAAAAATATTTTTTGGTGATGTCCCCAGAAATCCCACCGGGAAAATCGAAAAACCGAAACTGCGAAGAATATATGCAGAAGATAAGAGAAAAGACGTTAAAAAACTTCTTCGATAGTCTTTATAAAGGAGATCAATTGAAATTTTTATTCCACAGGATCAGTCTGACCCTATTTTCCATAATTGTCTGCTGGTGTATCATTTTTCCAACTTCATCAGCCATTGGTAATGAAATGATTAAAGAGGATATTTTAAACGCCATTGAAAAAAAGTACGCCGGCAAAAGTTTTGAGGCCGACTTTAAACAGATTTCAAAACTTGCTGCGCTTGATATCACTGAAGAAGCATCCGGCAGAGCGTCCTTCAGCCATCCCGGCAAAATGAGGTGGAAATATATGGCGCCTGAGCACCATGAAATCATTACCAACGGCAAGTCTTTGTGGATTTTTCGGCCACAGGAAAACCAGGTCATGCAAGGGGATGCCTCCTCGTTTTTTAAAGCAGGGGCAGGCGGTGCTTTTTTATCAGATATTTCCCTTGTCAGAAAAAATTATACGATCCGTTTAAAAGACGTCACAGCCGATTATGTGGAAATAGATCTTGTTGCAAAAAAACAAACCCCTGATATTTCTTTGATAGTGATCCGGATATCACAAAAAAACAGTGAGATTCAAAGGGTTGTCACTTATAATGTTTACGATGATACCACCCTGTTCGAATTCAGTAACATTCAGTTTAAAAAAATTGATCCGGGCATATTTGAGTTTAAAGCCCCCAAAGGATCAAATGTAATAGATATGGACTAATTTAAAAATTTAAGGTTACACAACAATGAAAGAAAAAATCAGACGCCTTGCCAGAGAAAAAAACGCCATCATCCTTGCCCATAATTACCAGCCCAAAGAAATCCAGGATGTTGCAGACCTTTGCGGTGATTCCCTTGAGTTGAGCATCAAAGCTTCAAAAACCAGCGCCGGCATCATTGTCTTCTGCGGCGTTCATTTCATGGCTGAAACAGCAGCCATTCTTTGTCCGGAAAAAACCGTGCTGTTACCCAATCCTGATGCCGGCTGTCCCATGGCAGACATGGTTGATCCGGTTGCTTTGACAGCAAAGAAAAAAGCCCTGGGCAATATTCCGGTTGTCACCTATGTGAATTCTTCTGCTGCCGTAAAAGCAGTATCTGACATCTGCTGCACCTCGGCCAATGTGATAAAGGTTGTCAACAGTATAAATTCAAATGAAATCCTTATGACGCCGGATAAAAATCTTGCCCAATATGCAGCAGCAAACACATCTAAAAAAATCCATCTCTGGGACGGATACTGCCCCTTTCACAACACCTTGACCGCACAGGATGTAAAAAAGGCAAAAATGGATCACCCTGAGGCACTTTTTATCGCTCACCCTGAATGTCCGCCTGAAGTTCTTGATCTTGCCGACAGCATCCAGTCTACATCGGGAATGATCAAATTTGCAGGAGCGTCTGACCACCTGTCCTTTATCCTGGGAACGGAAACAGGACTGCTCTATCCGATATCAAAAGCATATCCGGATAAAAAATTCTATCCTGCGTCCAAAAAAATGTATTGTATGGATATGAAAAAAATCAGCCTTGAGAATTTAGCTGACAGTCTTAAAAACATGACCTACGTTATTACCGTTCCTGAAGAGATCAGGAAAAAGGCCCTGGGTGCTGTCCAAAAAATGATAAACCTTTGATTCATGTCAGGTTGACTAATTTTGGCTGGAAAACAACAGACGTCTTGATTTTTTTCAAGACGCCTGTTGTTTTATGTGGAAGATAGGGTTCAACACCTACATGGCATCAAATATTTCATCGGGTATATCTGCATTGGAATAAAATTTCTGAACATCATCGCAGTCATCCAGAACATCCATAAACTTGATCATCTGCTCGGCATCTGCTCCATCCACCTTTGTCATGTTCTGGGGAATCATGGTAATTTCCGCTACTTCATACTTGATCCCTGCCGCATCAATGGCTTCTTTTACCGCATCAAAGTCAGACGGTTCAATAATGATATCAAAGGAATCGCTTTCTTCTTTAATGTCTTCCGCCCCTGCTTCAAGAGCAATTTCCATCAGGGTTTCCTCATCTGAATCCTCTTTGCTGACGGAAATCAATCCTTTTTTATCAAACATCCAGGCAACACACCCGTCTGTTCCGACATTTCCGCCGGCTTTATTAAACGCATGGCGTACCTCTGCAATGGTTCGGTTTCTGTTATCGGTCAAACATTCGACCAGAACAGCAACACCGCCAGGGCCATACCCTTCATATACGATTTCCTCGTAATTGACACCGTCAAGATCTCCGGTCCCTTTTTTGATTGCTCTTTCAAAGGTATCCTTGGGCATGTTCTGGGTCTTTGCTGAATTCAATGCATGCCTTAGCCTTGGATTTGTTTCAGGGTCCCCCCCGCCCATCCGTGCAGCAACGGTAATTTCCTTTATCAATTTGGTAAAAATCTTACCTCTTTTAGCGTCAGCAGCACCTTTTTTATGCTTTATTGTTGACCATTTGCTATGTCCCGACATTTTGTTACTCCTCCTTACTTCTTGCCTTTTGCTATAATATATATTTCTTTACTTTGTTTTCTGCAACTATCCGGTTTAAATATTTTGCAATCTATAAATTTTGACTTAACATCTTTTTGAAACACATTAAAGTCATTGCCTTGAAATATCTTGCAGACAAAATTTCCATTTTGGACTAAAAACTCTTCGGCAACCTTTAAGGCCATATTGCAAAGCTCAAAAGATCTTAATGCATCCACATCCTTTCTTCCGCTGGTTGACGGTGCCATATCACTGAGGATTGCATTAAATCCTTTGTTTTCATTTAAAAAAGAGGCGGTATCCGGATTCAATATATTCTCTTTAATTGCAACCACATTGTCGGGCAGTTTTATCTCTATTGATTTTAAATCAATTCCAAAAACATGACCGGAACTTCCCACCTGTCTGGCAGCATATAAAAGCCATGAACCCGGTGAACAGCCAAGATCAAGCACTTTGTCATTTTTTTTGATCACCTTGAATTTATTCTGTATTTCTTCAAGTTTATACACGGACCGGGCCGGATAATTTTCCGATCTTGCCCGCCTTGTTAAATGATCTTCCCATTGGTTTTTTTTCGGTGCCTTATTTTTTTGGGCTGCCATTAAAACAATACCTCCATGGCATCTTTTAGAAAACTGATACTTTCAATGGCCATTCCTTTTATTTTCGATAGCTGCTTGATCGTACTGCTGGGAACAAGACATCTTGTAAACCCCATCTTTGCCGCTTCCTTGATTCTTGACTGGGCATGGCTGACAGCCCGTATCTCTCCTGTAAGACCGATCTCTCCAAACACTGTTGTTTTATTGTCAGCCGGTTTATCTAAAAAACTTGAGGCCAGTGCTGCTGCAATGGCAAGATCCGCTGAGGGCTCCACTATTTTCACTCCCCCTGTGACATTCATGAAGATATCAAGACCGGAAAGATTCATCCCAAGCCGTTTCTCCATCACTGCAACAATTAATGAGACCCTGTTATTATCCAGTCCCAGAATCGTTCGCCGTGGTGTCCCAAGACTTGAACTTGAAACAAGCCCCTGAATTTCTACAAGGATGGGCCGCGTACCTTCCATGCAGGAAGTGACCACAGACCCCGGTGCAACGGCAGGCCGTTCGGCTAAAAAAACAGCAGAAGGATTGGGTACTTCGGTGAGACCCTTTTCATTCATCTCAAACACGCCGATCTCATTTGTAGAACCAAACCTGTTTTTAACAGCCCTTAAAATTCTGAACACATGACTTTTATCCCCTTCAAAATAAAGGACGGTGTCCACCATATGTTCCATAATTCTGGGGCCTGCAATGGCACCTACCTTGGTCACATGCCCCACGAGAAAAATGGGAAGACCGCTTGTCTTTGCAAGCTTCATAAACTGCATGGCCGCTTCTCTGATCTGTGTCACACTGCCGGGCGTTGAAGATACATCAGGATGAAATACGGTCTGAATGGAATCAATAACCACTGCATCATATTTTGACTGCCCCACTATGGCCAGTATGGAGTCCAGATCGGTTTCAGATACAACAAACAGGGAGGTCCCGTGAGAATTCAGCCGTTTCCCCCGCATGGAAATCTGCCGAACAGACTCTTCGCCAGACACATAAAGGCACTTTTTACCGGCATTGGATAAGCTTGACAATACCTGGAGCATTAAAGTGGATTTTCCAATCCCGGGATCTCCACCGATCAGGACCAGAGAACCGTCAACAATTCCGCCCCCCAGGACCCGGTCAAATTCCGCCACACCGGTTTTGATCCTGTCGGATTCTTCCACAGTTACAGAATCAATCAATACCGGTTCTGCTAAAAAAGAAGATGTTTTCTTTTTTAAAACAGCTGAACTGATCCGTTCTTCCACCAAAGTGTCCCAGGCCCCGCAATCCGGGCATTGCCCCATCCACTTCGGGGCCTGCCCACCACAGGACTGGCATCTGAATGTAAATTTATCCTTTTTTTTCAATCTGTTTTAACCTTGGCTTGGTTGTCATTCATAAAGTTTGGAACTATATCATTTTGCAAGGTTTATATCAAGATTTTGATCACCTGGTTACAAAACAGACTAAAGCAGTTCAACCCCGATCTTTGCCAGATCCGACCGAACAGAGGTATGGAACCGGACAGAAGCCACAAGTTTCTGATTGGCCAGTCGGCCGACAGCATAGGCAAGACCACTCGACAGCCTGTCAAGACGGCGCTTTCGGTCGATCTGATCCAGGTCGCCGGTAAAAACAATCTTGGAGATC
>JAHJLN010000414.1 GCA_018821715.1 Pseudomonadota bacterium
ACCAGAAAAAGAAAATAAAACAATATATTTGAATTGACATCAAGGGCAGGATCATAAATATGATCCTGCCCCGATATCCTTTCAATCGCAAAATGATTTCAATTCATAAATGGTAACCGGCAACAGGTAACCTTTTGGCTGTACGCAGTCAATTTTTTTGGTAATAAAATCATCAGTCAGCTGACTTTTTGTCGTTTCACCGATCAGAATACGGGTGCCGTATATATTATTCAAGGTTTCCAGTTTGTTGGCCAGATTCACATCCACGCCGTGCACGGTAAAATCTGAAAAATATTTTCCACCGATATTTCCGGCCAAAAGTGTGCCGCTGTTTATACCGATACGGATTGAAAGCGGGTATTCAAAATCTTCGCGATCTTCTTTGCGCAACTTCAAATACGCTTTTTCCATTTCAAGAGCTGCCCGGCAGGCCAATATAGCATGATCCTTCTGCTCGATGGGAACTCCCCAGACTGCCATCACAGCATCTCCTGCAATTTTGTCCACCATACCGTTATGTGCCAGAGCAATATCAGCAAAGGTACCAAGGTATCGGGAAAGGATTCTGATCAATTCTTTTGCCGGTGTATTTGATGCAAGGGAAGTGAAATTTTTAATATCTAAAAACAAAACACTCCCTTCAAAAAAATCACCACCCAGTTTTAATTTTTCAGGATTGTTTAATAGATAGGTCACCACAGATGTTGACACATATCTGGAAAAAACCTGTTTAATATATAATTTTTCTTTTGCATTTTCATAGTATCGGGTCATCCATCCGGAACACCAGGTAAAAAACCCGGGAAACAAGATGAGAGACGGTGGTACAAACAGTTTTAAAGCCAGAAAAGCAAACCAGATCCCACCGCCTGTTATGACCAAAAGGATTAAAAACACAAAACCGGATCGCATAACAGTCAGTCGCAGAGTCATGATTCCGATGATCAACCAGACAAGTATGGCATAAATGGACAAAATCGGCAGTTCAATTTCTTTCATCCCGGTCTGATTGATAAAATTGGCAGCAATATTGGCCTGGATCTCAACGCCGGACATATGTTCTGATCCAAACCGGACATGGGGTGTTGAATAATGGTCAGCAAATGCGGTCTCAAGATCGACGACGTTTCTCGTGGAAAATCCCACAAAAATCAGTTTATCTTTGAAAAAATTTTCAGACAGCCAAGTCTTGGAGTCCAGGACCTCATAATAAGATATGGTTTTAATGGATCCTGGAGGGCCTTGAAAATTAATCAACCACTTGTTGGAATTATTTTCAGTATTTTTTAAATTAGCCGCACAGCCCTGGTCACAAAATGCGGTTGCAGCTGCAGCAGCAAAGGTTAAAGATTGATTCAACCTTTTTGCACTTGTTCTTAAAAACCCGTCCGGGTCCAGCGGCAGGATATCAAGCCCGGTTTTGCAACCCTGCTCTAAAAATAACGGAAGGGGTAAAATCTGCATGACAGAAACAAGATCCGAATGATCAATGGTTTCAAGACTGGATGCCAAAACGACATTCTCATTGAGCACTGCTGCCAAAGCTGCATCATCTTCCGGACTAGACGGTTCCGGGAAAAGAATATCAAGGGCAATGGTTTTTGCACCGGCGCTGAAAAGTGTCTCAATTAATTGAGCATGAATTTGTCTTGGCCAGGGCCACTGTTGGTTCAATTTTGCAAAGGAGGGTTCATCAATGGCCACAATAACAATTTGATCTGCCCGTGACCGATCTGGTTCAGCCACGACAAGGCAGTCATAGAATGCCCGATCTAAAAGATGACCCACTGAAGATACCGACAACAGGATACCAAAAAGTCCAAAAAAAATCATAAAGGCAATTTTTTTTTTCAAGCTGATATGGAATTTTAATCCATCCACTTAAAAGTTGAACTCCATCATCAACGCATAAGTCCGATTGGGTATCAACCCGGCTATATTTGATAGCGGGACACCATTGAATTGCTTGTCAAAAATGTTGTGTATTTCAAACCTGAGCTTACCTCTCTTTTTTGGCAACTCATATTCCAGATAGGTTGATGCAAACAGAAAATCTCGATCCTGCTGGGTCGGCGAATCATAATCCGTGTCATAGTAACTGGCACCAATAGAAGCTGAAAGGCCTGAGGAATGAGCCTTGGTCAGTCTTGCCCAGTACCATTTGTTTTCACCTTCCATAGTTGGGGTGACCCGATCCCGGTCGATGCTGAAAAAAGTAAACCCTGCGGCAAGTGCCATATCGTTAAAAAGCAATTGATTAACAGCCATTTCAGCACCAACATATTTTTGATCCCACTCCTTTTGAACAGTCTGGCCGCTTTCCGTTGTCAGGTATTTGAAATTGGGTTCATTCACAAAGGTTTTTGCAACAAACAGTCCAGTGGACCATTCACGCCCCCAGCTCAGGGCAACTTCCTGGGTGACCGAGCCTTCAAAGAAACTGGGCAGAATATGGCCTGCCACATCAACGGCATCGATTCTGGCTACTGACTCAAATGATTCTAAAAATTTTTTATATGAAAGGGCAATGGTATCGTTTAGTGTTGGGCGAAATGTCAGTCCAAACCGGGGGTTAAGATAGGTTTTTGACCAGGTTAGTTCATATTGACTGTTCACGTTAAATATCTTATCCGCATAAAGCGCAGCTTCAATTGTCCAGGCATCTGACGGATTCCAGATATCCTGGATATAAGCACTCTGCATTTTTCTGGGTCTGACAAAACCCAGCTCAGAATTGACAAGCGTATTGGCAACAAAAACATTGGTACCAGCCCAATAATAATCGGTACTTGTGCTCTCTTGAATTTTGTAATCCCGATCACTTTCATACCAGAACAGTCCAACCGACACATCATGAGCTGCAACCTTCAACGTCTGCATGACCTGAACATTTGTAAAAGGATCATCCAGCCATTCATATTTGTTGTAGTCATATGTGTAGTCAAAAAAGGGTGGCACCGTCCCACTGCCCGTCAGATGAACCTGCCCAAATTTATGATGTTTATACTCTCTTTGAATTAGAAAAAAGGTGTTGGAATCAGGAGAGTTTTTCCTGACATAACCGACTCTTACAAACTTCCAATCCGTATCTTTGTGATTTTGTGAATCCGGCATAGCATCATAAACCGACCGACTGGATAAATCACCTGTTACCAGGCTGTAGTGTTCGGTCTGCAAAGACAGGGTGTCTTTATATGTCATATCCCATTTTACAGATGCTTCAAGCTTTTGATATTCCTGCCAGTCATAAGTCTGCCACCCATCATGCTGCCCTTTTTGTGCCTTTATCTCAAAAGCCGTATTGGCCTCGGGCAGTGCCCCATTCAGATCAATTTGACCGTTCCAGTAACCGTAATTACCCATCCAGCCCGTTATTGTTCCATTGATATCCGGCTGGTCAAAAAACAGGGTATAATTATTAAAACTATTAAAAGCATTGGCATTGGCCGGCTTCATTAAAAAGGCCTTGGTCCGTGAACTCCTTGCCCCCAGGCTGGAGGGCCCGTGAAGATAATCAAGCTGGCCTGCTACAAAATCGTGAGCTGCAAAATTATTATTATCTTTTTTCATTGAAGCCATGGCTTTGACACTGCCCCATTCGGAAACCCCCAGTTTTTTATACAGCTCTGCCAGATTAACATTCTGGACAGCCAGGTCCTGATCCAGAAAAAACCGGGACTTGTATATGGCCTGGTTATTATTTAGCGAAACTGCCATCTGGAGGGCCCGGATGGCTTCATGAATCCGGTTGAGGTCACGCAGGACATGGGATCGATACAGCCACGGAGTTGGATCATTTGGATCCAGCCGCTGGGCAAGATCCAGCATATCCAAGGCTTGTTTAAACCGCTTTTTTTCATAGAGCATTTTTGCCCAATAGCTCAAAAAAACAGATCGCTGCGGTTCCAACACCACAGCGGTTGTGATCTCTTTTTGAGCCATTTTTTCATTGCCTTTCCTCATATAAGCAAGACAAAGCCCTAAATGGGGTTCACCCATGTATGGATTCAATTTTGCCGCAGCCATAAAGGCGTCAACAGCCAATTTGTCTTTTTGCATGGCCAGCATTAAAAAACCTTTAAGATTTAATGCACCCGGGTGATTCGGCTCCAGGGTCATTACCTTTTGAACAGCATCAAGAGAGTCTTCCAAAAATCCTGTTGCAAATTTCAGACGCGATAAGTTTAACAATCCCGGGATATAATCCTCATTGATTTGTAATGCCCTTAAAGTTGCGTCAAGCGCGCCAATGAAATCAAATTGAGCCTGTTTGACCCAGGCATTGACCACATGACAGACTGGTTCATCCGGAGCTATTTGAATAGTTTTTTGTGAGGTTTTATCAGCAGCGTTGATATCATTTCTCGCAAGAGATAACAGTGTATCCAGCAAGACAGCCGGCAGATGATCGGGCCTTTTTTTACGAATCATTGAAACCTTAATCTGCGCAGTTTTATAGTCTCTTAAAAGAGCGTGGGCCGCGCTTATTCCAACCAATACCATTGGATCATCATCTTGTCCGCAGGAATTTATAAAAAGCTGTGGGTCACCAGCAAATAAATGATGCCACAATCTTTGATTGTGATCTGTATCCTTAATCAGATTAAACAACACATCCAGAATCGGTTGAAAAGATATTGTCCATTGAACCGCATCCTTTGGACTGAGCAAAATACTTTTCTGCAAGGGCTGCCCGGGATATGCCACGACCTGTTCCAGGGCGTCCAGCGTGATTATACCCTGCTCATTTTGAGCCAAAATTTTTCCCTCTAATACAGAGACTGACGTTGAAAAATTTTCCTGAACCCAGATATCCAGTTCTGTACCCCTGATACTGGTAGATACATAGGGTGTATGAATATCAATGTACTGATCTGTATTTTTATTTCTTAACCAGATCCTTCCTTTTTCAAGAAAATATTCAGAGACACCTGTTTTTTTCCCTTTCTGCTGAACCTGTTCAAGCCATCCCGCCTTTTGCGCAACCTGCTTTAAAATCAAAATGGAATTTTTATTCACCTGAATAATGGATTCATCTGCCATCATCAAGGCTGCCCACCCATTTGATCCGGTTTTCAAACGGTCTCCCGGAAAAAACGGCATGCCGATGTTCGCCTTTTTCCATTGGCTGGTGGTTGCGCTTAAAATGTGTACCCGGCCCTCGGATTGAATTATTTGTCCTACAGGGGGTAAGCTATTCTCATCCTGGGAAAATGCCGTGGTTGTGATAATGACAAATAATAACAGCGTTATTATACTCCCAATAAGTTTCATCTATTGGCAGTCCCAGTCTGATAAGGGGATAGCTGAATTTTTTTTATCCGGTATATAAGCGTTTTTCTGGGGATATTAAGCAATCGGGCAGCGGCTGATACATTCCATCGTCCTGTACCCTCGTAACATGTATCGTTCAGCGCCTGTACATATCGAATTTTTTCTGATTGGGCTACTATATCCTGAACAGGTTCACTTTTCGAATCATTGCCTGGCACACGATCATGTAAGGGCCGGGTCAGCCACCCGGGCAGGTCGGAAACAAGAATAACCTGGTTATCACAAATGGCAAGCGCTGCAAAGATAGCTTGTTCAAGCTGACGAATGTTGCCGGGCCAGGGATAATTAATTAAAAGATCCAGGGCTGGTGGTGAAATAGCTGGAAATAACGGATGCGGCATTCCAACTTGTTTTTCAAACAAACCCTTTTGAATAAAATAATCCACCAGCAATGGAATATCCGAACGTCTGTCGCACAATTTTGGTATATGCAGCTCCAGACCGCACAACCTGAAATAAAGATCCTGACGAAATTTTCCTTTACGGATTAATTGCTCAAGGTTGGTGTTGGTAGCTGCGATAATCCTTGCATCAAAAGCGACTTCAGTATCCGAACCTACCGGCATCACCTTTTTTTCCTGCAATGCACGTAAAATCTTGACCTGGCAGGACAAACTCATTTCACCGATTTCATCTAAAAACAGCGTACCACCCGAAGCTGCAACAAATTTACCTTTTCGATTAGAGGATGCCCCACTGAAAGCACCCTTCACATGCCCGAACAATTCACTCTCCAGAATGGTTTCATTTATAGCAGCACAATTGATGCTAAAAAATTGTCCGGTTGAATGGTCCATATTTTCATGAATTCGCCTGGCAGCCAGTTCCTTGCCTGTTCCTGTTTCACCGTATATCAGCACCGGCACCTTTGATCGGGCCGCCTTCATGGAAAGGTCCAGAACATCCTGAATCGCACGACTGACACCGACCACGATTGTTTTTCCGGGCTGGGCCATTGTAATTTTCTTTGTCAGGGGAAATTTGTCTCCTTTTTTTCCCCTATGAATCAATAATGCGGCATACAGCATTCCCACGGCAGTCATAAGACCTTCCCAAACCACTGGAAATCGGTCTTTTGTGGTATGGTTCAAGATATTGATAACCCCATATAATCTATCTTTGAACAAAATGGGTGCGGAAATCATGGAACGTGTACGAAATTGTATGGCCTCATCCACATGGCGACTGTGCTGGTGATCTGTCCAGGCATCGCTGACACTGACTGTTTTGCGACTGAGCACAGCTGCACCGGAGATACCTTCCCCCGGCATTAAAGAAAATCTTTGAGCTTCATCGGAAGAGATATTTGTACCATACTGCAATGTCAAACGACCGTCACTTCCCATTTCCCAAATAGAGGCTTCCTGTGCAGAAGTTGCACGAACAAGCCGTTGACAAAACAAGGTGTCAAAGTCCAGCTGTGAAACAGAAGTATCTTGCTTTTCCTTGAACAAATCAAACAAGGTTTCTATATCTTTTTGATCCATTTTACACCTGATATTCTTATTTATATTAAGGATTTATCACACCGGAAAATTTTGTAAAGCCTTTTTTGCCCAAAAAAGGAACTTGACAGTAAAATGCATTTTGCCATTTTGGCCAAAAATATCAACCCTTGAAATTTTGCCGTGGATATCGCATAGGTGGCGATAGTATTGGTTATGGCAACAGACCTGAGCCGTGCTTTTCAATATCAGCTGTTAACCTGAAGGTCACACGTAAAAATGCTCAAAAAAGAAGACAAGATTAATGATGCCATTATTGAAAATATGCTGTCCTGGCATCACTCAGGTTTTCAAGTATATATCGGTGACAGGATTTATCCTTCCGACAAAATTGGTCTTGGCAACCTGACCCGGTACATTGTCCGAGCCTTTTTCTTTCAGGAAAGAATTTAATGCTCTTGACTGGCTGGCCCGGCTGGGCACTCATATTCCCAGCCGGTATGAACAGACGGTCAGATACTATGGCTGGTACTCTAACAAATCCTGTGGCATGAGAAAAAAGGCTGGCGGTGATGATGCCAAACCGGCTGTTGTGCCAAATGTGATGTCCTCTAAAGAATTCCGGCAGAATTGGGCCCGCCTGATTCAGAATCTCAAGTTCCCGCCTTTGATTATTGGAGCTGATTTTTTAAATTGAGTTGAGGAATTGTGGTGATCTACGCTCAAAATCAGATCAAAATTGACTACTTTAATAATTTTTCGATACTTAACTTGATAGAAAGCAAATTCTATCCTCTTTCCTCATTAAAAAACCATAACCCCATTTACCAATTCGGTGTTTGAAAAATTGCCGTAACAATATTAGTCCCATAATATTATGGCGTAAAAAAACTATTCAAATCTATTTTAGATAAAATTTTTCATATAAAACCATTTTAAAACAAAATTACTTATGATGTCTTTATATGTTGCGATTTTAATAAAGGACCCATTAAGAGAATGCCTGCAAAATCACAAAGCAATAATAACAGTTATAATCACCTGCCTGAATCCCTTCCAGGGTTTGATCTCCAAGATGGCCTGGACCGGGTGGGTAGCGATAAAGAGTTTTTTTTAGAACTTCTGATACTTTTTAAAAAGGCCTTGTCATCGATCGAACTGGTTCAGATCAAAAAACAGGATGAACCGGATGCTGTGCAGGAACAGCCTTCTGAAAACAACTTTCAAGAATTGTTTGAGACCATTCAAGAATACAAACCGTTTATCGAGGCCTGTAAAGCAAAAAAGTGCAAACGGTTTTTCGAAGAGATAAAAAGCCAAAACTTTCCGAAAAATTCTTGATACAACTCTGTCCTGATATCTGCGGCCAACAAAAATTCAACAAAAAAAATACAGAACAATTTTAAATTTGCGCAAAAATATACAATACAGTTCTGATTTTTTTTCATATCCTCAGGTTCTATAGCAGATGAACTTAAAATTTAGGATATTGAAAAATGCAATTTTCTTTAACCGGATGGTTCAAAGGATTTAAATCAGGCATCCCCATTGCCCTTGGTGTTGCTTCCTATGGTCTTGTCTTTGGCATATTAAGCAAACAGGCAGGACTTGACCTTATTCATTCGCTTTGCATGAGCGCATTTGTTTTTGCCGGTGCCAGCCAGTTTGTTGCCATGGATATGTGGACAGCACCCCTTCCGGTTGTTGCCATCATTGTCACAACCTTTGTTGTCAATATGCGCCATCTTCTCATGGGCGCCGTACTGGTTGAAAAATTCAAAAGGCTAAGCCGGTTTCAAACCTATGTTTCTTTATTTTTTCTGGTAGATGAAAACTGGGCATATTCCCTTGCTGAATGGAAAAAGGGCAATCAAAATGCCGCCCTGCTGGCCGGCACAGGATTTTGCCTTTTTCTGTCCTGGACAATTTCAACCGGCATCGGCAGTATTCTGGGGTCTGCTGATATGGATCCTGTAAAATGGGGAATTGATTTTGCATTTACAGCCATTTTCATCTTTCTTGCCACTGCCATGTGGCGGGATAAAAGAGATCTTGTGCCCTGGATGGTTGCAGCGACTGTGGCCATCCTGTTTTCAAAAGCCTTTCCCGGCAAATGGTATATTCTGGCAGGAAGCCTTTCAGGAAGCATGACAGGAGTTTTAATCCATGACTAACAATAACGACATTTATTTCACCATTCTTGGAATGGCATTGGTGACTTACCTGACCCGGATTTGCGGATTTTATATTTCCAACAGGATTCAACACATGCCAAGATCTGTTGAGCAGGGCTTGAAATATATTCCCGGAACTATTATTGTATCCATCATTGCCCCCCAGATTATTTCCGGCGGCAGCGTTACCCTGATTGCAGCCGGCATCTGCCTGGGTGCTTCACTGATATTTAAAAATCTAGTGGCGGTCATGGTGACAGGTGTAATGACGATATCTATTTTAAGGAATGTAATCTTTATTTAAACAAAAGCCCTGATATGAACAAAGAATGGAAACAATATGCCGCCATAAAACATCTGGATAACCTTGAGATGTTAAAGGCCTTGTTTTATCAGCATTCCTTTGGCCGGCATTATCATGAAGGCTATGCCCTTGGCGTTATTCTGCAAGGGTCTGAAACATACCAGTGCAGTAAAAAGATAAACATCGCCCCAAAAGGAAGCATTGTGGTGGTGAATCCCGGTGAGGTGCACACCGGTCATGCCTCTGATATCCATGACGGATGGGGATATTTTATGATATATCCCCATCTTTCTCTTGTTCATAAGGCCCTTGAACAACTAGGGATACAAAAGCCCAGGCTCCCCTGGTTTCCCGATTCCGTCATTTTTAATGCCGCCTTTGGAAAACGCCTTTACAACTTTATGACAGCTGTTGAATCCGGAGATTCAACACTGGCCCTGGAATCCCATTTCCTTGAGCTGCTGCACAGCTTGATTCATCAGCATGCAGATTTTCATCTGCCCTCGGACAAGCTTTCAAAAGAACCGGGCAAGGTCAAACAGATAACCGATAAAATCCATATGGAGTATTGTGAAAATTTATCGCTTGAGTCCTTATCCAGCGAGGTGGGATTAAGTTCCTATGCCCTGTTAAGACTGTTTAAAAAACATATGGGAATCTCCCCTTATCTCATACAGACAGGCCTTAGAATCAAAAAAGCAAAACACCACTTAACTTCCGGCCTTTCCCTTGCAGATACTGCTGCCAGCTGCGGATTTACCGACCAGAGCCACATGACCCGCCAGTTCAAGCGGTGGATGGGGATTACGCCCGGTGAATACTGCCGGGCAGACTCCTCGCTGGCTCACTTGAGCTAAATCGCCACTGCTGGTTCAGCAATTAATTTAGTTAAACAGATGTGAACAAAGATAGTCAACATCATATCAAAATGAATGTCCGTTATTTTTTATCTCCAATTATGTTGCCAGTTTTTTTTGGGCCGTTCAAAAAAGTTGTTTAAAATTAGCTTAATTGAATTGCCGATATCGGTGACGCGTCTGTTGGGCAAGAGGCTTTGCTTTTTCGGTGGAGGATATCTACGGCTTTTCCCGATTTCTATAATCAAACGCGCCGCCCGGAAAATTCTGGCCGAAAGCC
>JAHJLN010000415.1 GCA_018821715.1 Pseudomonadota bacterium
AGGGTTTTTCTCCGATTCTGTCCCGTGACAAAAACAACTTCTGCACTCTACCATCCCATAACGCAAATGCCCACATCCCGTTGAATCGTTGCTGACAATCCACCCCCCATTGTTCATAAGCTCTGATGATCACTTCCGAATCAGAGTTTGTTCTGAACGTATGGCCCAAGGCAATCAGTTCCTGGCGTAATTCAATATAATTGTATATCTCCCCGTTGAACACCAGAACAATATTGCCCGCTTCATTGAGCATGGGCTGATCTCCCGTCTGAAGGTCAATGATGGACAAGCGCCTGTGACCAAGCCCAATATTCCTATGGACATAGTATCCCTCGCCATCAGGCCCACGGTAAACGATGATGTCGGTCATCTTTTTCAGAACAACCTGGTCGACTATTCTTTCTCGATCAAAATGAAATATGCCGGTTATGCCGCACATTGTAAAACCTCAACTTTCTGTCTATCTTTTAAGTTTCATGTACAGTTTTAAAAATTCATTTCCCATGACTTCCAGACTAAATTTTTCTGTTAATTTATTATAGCCGTTCGTGCCAAGTTTTGTTGCCAGGGCTTTGTTGTCAAGGAGAAGTATTATTTTTTCTGCCATCTGGGCTGGATTTTCAGCCTCCACCAGAAAGCCTGTATGATTGTCTTCCACCAGCTCCCGGTTGCCGCCGCAATCGGTTACGATCACCGGCTTTTTCAAAGCCATATATTCCATCACCGCATTCGGAATACCTTCACCATGTGTCCGGATATTTGTTGCCAGAATTCCAATGTCAAATATATTGGCAATATTCAACACTTTTTTTTGCGTACCCGGCATTCTGAAATAGTTTTTAATCTCCGGCCTGATTTGTTTTTTTATTTGATTGAAAGATTCACCATCTCCAATGGCCACAAATGTGACGTCCTTTCTTTGTTCAAGAACCATCTGCGCGGCATCTACAAATGTTGTATAGTCTTTTCTGCCTGAAAACATTGCCACCATGCCGACCACATATCCCGTAGTGATATCAAATTTCTGTCTTATTGATTCTTTGCTATCAAGTTCTTTTATTCTGGAGAAATCAAATCCATTATGCAGGCAAACCCGTTTTTTAGTTGGCACTTTGTACGATTCCAAGCCAGCATAAGAATTGGCCGCGATCACATCAGAAAATGGAAAAGTCAGTTTAGCCCGACGCCATTCCGTATCTTGTACACCGAGGTGCAGCGGCGCATCTCTTAAAGAATTGTTAACAAATTTTATTTTCAGCAATTTAATAGCAGGCACTGCATAAACAGAGCACATGGAGCTCCAAGAGTGAATAATATCGGGTTTTATTTCTTTGAATAATCGGTAGAATTTAAAAAATATGGCAGGATCCTTTTTGCTTTTTCTGGTGACTTTGTGGATTTCGATATTTAAATCTTCTATATAGCGGTAGTGGATATCGTTCGACATGGTCACCACGTCGCAGGTAATGCCATTTTGTTTTGATAAGAATTTTAACGTTTCAACGAGCTGGCGCTCTTTGCCGCCAGACCTTAATGTGTCGATCATATGGATAATTTTCATTTGATTTATTTCTTGTAATCCTTAACCACCCTGTGTATAAAAGCACCAAATCCTTTACAGGCAACGGTATAATGGAATTTTTCATGAGCCAGATCATGGCCTGCAATACCAACACGTTTTGCCAGATCAGGCTCGCTAATAATAGTTTTTATTTTTTCTGCAAATTGCACAACGTTACAATCAGTGGCAACAAAGGCATTGACCCTGTCTTTCAGGTAAACGTTGACATCGCCAACGGCATTTGTCACCAGCGGGGTAGCGCTGGCAAGGTAATAGCCGATTTTGGTCGAGAAACGGGATTCTGATTGCGGGTTCACCGGCAGGGGCGCAAGCAGGCAGGTGGCCTGCCGCATCAATCTATGCAATTCTTCCTCCTCAATAAACCCGGTGAATTCAAACAGTGAAAGAACTTCTCTTTGTTCTGCATAATGTTTCAATTCAGTTAATTTGGCATCATCCTTATTTCCAGTGAATTTTACAGGAAGATGAATGTCGCGATTCTTCAGTTCATGAACAATATCAACGATGATCATGGCAATATCCATGTAGGCAATTGATCCGCAATAAAGCATAAATCCGGTATATGATTTGTTTTCATCTTCGAGTATCTCGCCTTCTATGTCAATAAGGATAGGAATCTGAAACGATGGGATCACGCGCTGCTTTTGCTTTGCCACCTTTGCTATTTCATTGTTTATATATGTGGAAATCGGCAGAACAGCATCAACTTCAGGCAGGATATCCAAACAGAACCGAGCAGCCTTTTTATGATCACTCCCCAGTGTCTCCGCAATAGCCAACGGCCACTCGCACACTTCCAGAATAATCGGTATTCTGAGGAAATGCAGAAATGGAATCCAGAACCCGGAGATATTCGCATTACTTGAGTAGAAGATGATCGCATCGACCTTGCGAAACATTTTTTTCATTAATATAAAAGGAATTGTAAACAGGCACCCCAAAAGATCATCGAGGCGCCGTATACACCAATTTCCAGACCGGACTGCAAACAATCCAGGATAGCAATACAAAATATCGGCTTCCCGGCCGTAAGCATTATAATTTCCATCCTGTTTTTTTTTTATATCAGCACCACGCAAACCCAGATAAGTTACACACCATCCTTCCATCATCACCAATTTGGCAAGATTGCGTACACGGTTGGCGGCAGCCATTCCCCAAGGGAAGGATGCCGACTCTGAAACTATGATCAAATGGTTCCGCATTTTATCCGAACCTCTACGGTGTGAGTTAAATTTTGTATTTTTCCTGCCATGCCTGGAACATCAAAACATTCCATAATGGGGCCTGCCAATTGTGCTTCCCTGCAAGATGCTCCGCCCACATATTTCTTACTGGCCCTGGAATAAGATATCCTTTTTCCCGAAGTTGTTTTTCACTGAGTAGTTCTTCTGCCCATGCTCTAAGCGGACCACGAAGCCAGACACCCATCGGCACACCAAAGCCCATTTTGGGCCGGTCAAATAGAGACTGGGGGACATAGTTATAAAGAATCTGTTTGAGTGGCCATTTTTGTTGACCGTTATGAATTTTTATTGACAATGGAAGGCTTGCCGCGAATTCAACCAATCTATGATCAAGCAGTGGCACGCGGGTCTCAAGACTGGTAGACATGGCAGAACGGTCAACTTTGACCAAGATATCATCGGGAAGATAATGAAGGATGTCCAGAGTCATCATCAGGGCGAAATCATCCATGGCCATTTCTTGTCCAAGTAAAGGATATGAATGGCTGAAAGCTTGTACTATTTCTTCAGGATTTCGCCAGTGGGAGATTCGAAAATCATAGAGAGTTTTGAATTCTGATAATTTTAATTCCTGGGCAAATTTCTTTAAAGAAGATGCTAAACTACCAAGTTTCATGTCGTTGGGGCGGAGAAATTTCGCAGATATCAACATGTTGTCAAGAAGACCATGAGGAATATGTTCTATGAGTAAAGAAAGGGCATTTCGAGCAAAGGCAGGAAAGCGATTGATTAACCTCCACCGGGCAGGATCTTTAATGTAGCGATCGTATCCGCAGAACAATTCATCCCCACCATCCCCTGATAAGCAAACAGTTACATGTTGCCTGGCCAGTCGGGAAACTATAGTTGTAGGCAACTGAGACGGATCGGCAAATGGTTCACTGTAAATTTCGGGGAGGTCCGGGATAACCGCCATAACATCTTCAGGTGTCAGGTATAGTTCAGTGTGGTCGGTTCCAAGATGAACAGCTACGGCCTTTGCATGCTGGGCTTCATTGTATATATCCTCTCCAAATCCGATTGAAAAGGATTTGACCGGTCTGTTGCTGTTTGCTTGCAGAAGGGCTGTGACCAAGGACGAGTCAATACCCCCTGATAAAAAGACGCCCAAAGGGACATCCGCTATCTTTTGAAGATTAACTGACTGGATGAGTAACTTTTCGAGTTCCTGAACAGCCTCTTTGCAGTCTCCTAAAAAAGGCTTATTGTGGCTTGATTTTAAAACTTCCTGAAATGACCAGTATGGAATAGGCTCCGGCAGGAATTGTCCTCCCTGGGTGACATCGGCTGCGGCAAGTTCCAGAAAAGTCCCCGGAGGAAGTTTGTAAATACCTTTATAGATGGAAAACGGAGCAGAGATATACCCATACTTCATAAAGAGTCCCAGAGCACCTTGGTCCACCTCAGGTTTCCAACGGGATGAACCGCTGAATGCAATCAAATCTGAACCAAAAAAGAGTGCGCCACTATTTATTCCATAATAAAGCGGCTTTTCACCCATCCTGTCACGGGCCAGACAAAGCGTTCGTTTTTCCTGGTCCCAGACAGCAAGGGCAAACATGCCCTCAAGTAGTTTAAGTGTTTTGGCTATCCCCCATTTCTCAATGGATGCAAGTATAACCTCAGTGTCTGAATGGCCTTTCCATTTGTTAATACCGGAATTCTCTAACGATTCGCGTATCTTCTGAAAATTGTAAACCTCTCCATTATA
>JAHJLN010000416.1 GCA_018821715.1 Pseudomonadota bacterium
ATAATAATATTAAACTATCTGTTTGAACATGAGATCGGGGGACACCATACTCAATTCTAACAAATTCAAATGCACCTGGCGTGCCGGTGATTTGGCGCATTCACTTGGACACGCGTCGGACAACCAAACTAAAATTAGCTTGCACGGCACAAAGTGTATGATAAATGGGAACTCTGGAAAAAAACAAATGAAAATTGAACTTTCAATGCGAAAAGATATAATTTGTCTTTTATTCTTGTCTGCATGTAATGAAATCGATTTCGTGACTGGAAGCAACAGTGAGAATCTTTCAACTGATGAAGCGGGGTCTCTGTTGACATGAGTCTGAGGAAAAAACAGGCGGAATTCCGTCAGATGCAGCACCGGCTCCATGAGATCATCTTTGAGGCGGATACCCCTGCGGGAAAATGGTTTGATGTCATCCTCATTCTCTCCATTCTCTTCAGCGTCCTGGTGGTCATGCTGGACAGCGTGGCCCAGATCAAGATCCGGTACGGGGCCCTTCTTTACCCCCTGGAATGGGGCTTTACCCTCTTGTTTACCCTGGAATATGTTCTGCGCCTGTCCTGCGTGAGGAGACCAGGCCGCTATGCGATCAGCTTTCTGGGGATTGTGGATCTTCTGGCCATTTTGCCTACCTATCTGAGCCTAATACTACCCGGCAGCCAGTATATGATTGTGATCAGAATTCTGAGGGTACTCAGGGTATTCAGGGTTCTGAAACTTGCCCCCTATGTGGGGGAGACCGCCATACTGATCCAGGCGCTTCTGGCAAGCCGGCGTAAGGTCACCATCTTTTTATTGACCATTCTTACCCTGGTGGTCATCTTCGGTTCTCTCATGTACCTGGTTGAGGGGACTGAAAACGGGTTCACCAGCATCCCCAGGAGTATCTACTGGGCCATTGTGACAATGACAACGGTGGGATACGGGGACATCTCCCCCAAAACAAACCTGGGCCAGGCCCTGGCATCCGTGATCATGATCCTGGGGTATGCCATCATTGCCGTGCCCACAGGGATTGTTACAGCTGAACTGAGCCGGGCCAGCCACAAAAAAATCTCAACCCAGGCCTGCCCGGCCTGCATGGCCCATGGCCATGATCTGAACGCTGTATTCTGCAAATTCTGCTCAGAACGGCTCAACCCTGAAAAGGAGAAGACTTGAAACAAACAGACAAGATAAAAAAAAACATATTGCATTTCTGATATATTAAGAAGCCACGACTTATGGCGCACCACACACTTAAATCAAATTATACTTCTCTTGTTGACCGGTTGAATTTATTCCCCCAAGGGGCTCCGCCTTCAAAACTACTGGATAAAATTCTCACCATGTTGTTTTCTGAAAAAGAGGCAGGTCGGGTTTTATCTCGTTATTTCGAAGCCCTGATTTCTTATTCTGAACGCGATCTCATGTCGACTCACAAGGACATACCATCATAGACGTGCTTAAAAGTGCAGTTTTTTTTTGGAAGCAGCCCTTGAATCAACCGTTGAAAATTATGCACAGTAATTATTTGTTCACGGCGGTTGCGCCACCCACAGTGCAGGTCAGCACCGCGATTATTCGACAACATAGAAAGGATAGAAAATATTCAATTACATTGCGGTCGAAGCCTTGGGCAATAAACTTGAAGACATGTGGAAACGATTTGACCCGAATTATCAGATCGTTTCCGATGATTAAATTCCGGATATGCAGCTTTAGTATTTTTCTTTGTGGAGAAATGAAAAACATGGTATCTTTCCAGGCAATTATCATCTGAAATTTAAATTTGAGAGATCCCTGAAAATGAAAGAAAAGACGAAAAAGAATGTCCACAAGGCGTTTATCGGTGAAGCCAAAGCCTATTTCAGGCTGCTGGCCTATGCCAAAAAAGCTGAAGAGGAAGATGTCCCCCAAATCGCTCTGTTGTTCCGCGCGATTGCGGAAGCGGAAAGGGTTCATGCCACCCGCCAGCTCAAACTGATTGAGGACCTTGTAGTAAAGGATACTGACACCAATCTTGAACTGTCATTTCAACGGGAAAAAACCGTCAGTGAGAACATATACCCGGATTTCATCAAAGATGCAGACGATGAAGGAGAGGCCGCGGCTGTCCTTGCCTTTACCCATGCCAGGGACGCGGAAATTTTCCACGCAAAACTTTATGACAGGGCCATCTACCAGATGATTAAGAAAGTAGTCAAGGCCTACCATGTATGCCAGGTGTGCGGATATGTGACCGACAAGAAAATACCGGCCAAATGTCCGGTATGCAGTGCACCAGAGGAATCATTCAAAACCATTGGGGAGGAATGATTTTTATCGGTCAGCTCCGATGTTGTTCAGCCAAAGGAACTTTATATAGCAGCTGATTTGCGACGATCAACGTCACAACAAAAAAGCTCTTGAGGTGAAACCTGTCCCTTGATTAATTCGACTTGTCTGAAATTATAGATAAATTTGATAGTGACCGATTTCGAATATCTAAAAAAATGACGGCCGTAAAACAACAAAAATGAACCGGATTTCACCGGTTATTTGGCTGTTCACGGCGGCTGCGCCGCCGTGAATCGCGGTGCTGACTACGTCCAGCCCCTTGTCCCGTCGCTACGCGCCAGAACAAGGAACTGGACCTGACACCGTGAACACCACAATCAAGCTGCGCTTGCTTGCGCTGCCCACGGCGCAGGTCAGCACCGCGATTATGTGAGAAAGGAAAATATGGCAATACTATTTCGAGGTGTTTCAAAAATTGATGATGAAAACAATGAAGGGTTATTGAAACCAAAAGGAAGCAATATCGAGGTTGCCATAAAATACAACGCAGGCTTTACATACGACTCCGGCGTTACCTACGGTGAGTCCGAAGATAATACCGTGATAGCGCATCAAAAAGAATCGGGCATGTATGAGGGATGTTTTGTATCGTTCACAAGAGATAAGTCTATAGCGATTCACTTTGCAACAAGTGGGAATTTTGAAGAAGGTTTCATTTATGAAGTTGATGAAGAATTGTTAAAACAAAATGGTGTAGTCGCACGCGAGGTTGAAATTCCTGAACATCCATATGAATCTGAAATTTCCTTACGTACGTCTGATGGTGGCACACTGCCAAACGAGATTGTGG
>JAHJLN010000417.1 GCA_018821715.1 Pseudomonadota bacterium
GGCTTTCAAATTTCGGATACCGGATGGGGGTTGTGAGCAACTGCGGTGCTCATGCAGTAGATACGGTCCTGGATCGGTTCAATCTTTCAGGATTTTTTGAAGTCGTTTTGTCAAGAAATGACGTGGATTATCTTAAACCCCACCCCCAGGGGTTAATGCTGACGCAAGAAAAGTTTGATGCCGCTTTAGACAGGACATTGTTTGTTGGGGATTCACTCAATGATATTCTTGCCGCAGAAAAGGTGTCAATGCCCTCTTGTTTTCTTTTTTGCGGAGAAAGCAGGGTGACCAAAGAGAGCGCTGATATGGCAACCTTTCAGATATCCTCTCTTTCAAAGCTTGCCGATTTCCTGATTAAACAAAGGAATGATCAGACAAGTTGACGCAACTCTATCTTTGACCTTTTATCGGTTCCCCTTGAGTTATCAGATAAAAAAATCTCATCCGGGTGAAAACAATAAAGATGGGATTTGAATTTCTCTAAAAAAAAATCTTTGTTTTCAATAATCTGGGGACCGAAGACCTGTTTTAAAAAACTGAACTTGGACACATATTTTTTAACAATCGTGAGATATATCGTTATTTTTGATACTTTCGCAAGCCGTCCTGACATCTGGAACCCAAAAATCTGGTCCATGTGGTCAGCATCATGAAAAATAGAAGCAGATATCCTCTTTTGGTCTTTTGCATAGGTTATATGCCGTGAATTCTCATTGGAAAAAAAATAAAACCGGTCGTCATGAAACACAAAATAGACAGGGGATGACCACGGGATATCATTGTCTGAAACCGCAAGGGTCATGACCCTTGTTTCATTGATCAGATGAATTGTTTTATTCTTAGCTTCAATTTCCATTATTCAACCTTTACACATGTGTTAAAGCGGTTAAGCGTTATCATCCGGATTTATCGTGCATCTTAAGATTTTGTGATGATAACCTCCGGACAGTATAAGAAAAGCTTATATTATTTATAAATTTATATGAATTGACACTTTTTTTGTCAATGGATATTCCTTAATCAGCATGTGCTCTTTTTAACCGTTTGAACAAGACACTCAAGCTGGAGACAGACCGTGTCTTTTTTTCAAAGATGAATGATAAGCTGCAGGAGCCTGAGGAATGGACCCCCATGAAGAATACGTAGTTTTAGTTGATGAAAAGGACCAGGAAATCGGGATCCGAAAAAAACAGATCGTCCATACGAATAAAACCCCATTGCACCGGGCCTTTTCTCTTTTTCTGTTTAAAAGCACCAAAGAACTCTTATTGCAGCAGAGGGCAAAAGAAAAAATAACATGGCCGCTGGTATGGTCAAATTCCTGCTGCGGCCACCCGCTGCCGGAAGAATCGTATAAAAGCGCTGTAAAAAGAAGAACACGGCAGGAGCTTGGTGTTGAATTAAGCACCCTTATTAAAATTTCAGACTTTCGGTATTGTTTTTCAAAGGACGGGGTTATGGAAAATGAAATCTGCCCGATCTTTGTCGGGCGTTATGATGGCAAGGTAATGCCAAATCCACAGGAGGTTCAAGCAATCAAATGGATACAATGGAACGACTGGCTCAAGGAAACGGTTAGGTATCCGGGCAAGTACTCTCCCTGGTGTGTTGAGGAAACCCGTATCCTATCGTTGGATAAACCGTTTAACCGGTGGCATGCTTAACTTACAGGGGACGTTGCAACTGCCTGGTTTTGTTTTAATTTCATTTGCCACGATTCATTTTTTCACCATCCTGACATGAATAGACTTATTTATCGTGTCATAAACGGCATATTTTGACGCTTCAAAATCATCTCTTGAAAACCCTATACTTCCAACATTCAAAAGATACTTCTGGTTTTCTTCCAAATAAATAGTGCAATCTTCTGTAATTCTTCGGCGCAATACGATTCTGTCTTTGTAAGTGATCAATTTTAATTTATGGGTATGACCGCAAAAAAAAACCTGTTCTTTTGTATTGTTAAACAGAGATTTTAAATAATAGTCTGTTACATCATAGATATAGGTGGTCAGTTTGTCCGGCGGGGTACCATGGACAAAATGACTGTTTTCCAGTTTTAAAAAAGCGGGGGTTTCTTCGAGGTATCGAACGGAGGTATTGGAAATTGCTGCTATATTATCCAGCAGCGGCTGTTTGATGGCTTTGGGAAAGACCTCAAGATACTCTCTGTTAAACATGGCCAGTTCATGGTTGCCCCTGACTGAGATCACATTTTTCCCCATTAACAGCCGAATGGTCTTTTCAGGTTGGTCACCATACCCGATAATATCCCCCAGGCAAACATATTGATCAATTTGATATTTTTCCATGTCTGCAAACACAGCTGCCATTTTTGAATAGCAGGAGTGCACATCGGAAAAAACAGCTATTTTCATATCCAACCCTTTTTATTTTAAACTATACAGTCAAAACAATAAGGTCTGATCAGGATAAGTAAACC
>JAHJLN010000418.1 GCA_018821715.1 Pseudomonadota bacterium
AGTAATATTCAAGGATTTTCAGAGGTCCTTTCCCATTTGATTAAAACAAGGATTGAAAAAAACAGGGGACATGGCGAAAGGGTGGCTCACATTGTTAATTTTATTGCCAAACAGCTCAAATTTGATGAAAAAAAGTTGGAGGATCTAAGAAAAGCTGCTATGTTACATGAAGTTGGGCTTTTATTTATTCCTGAAAACATATTGCACAAAGCAAAAGACCAGCGAACGGATTATGAAGACGTTTTGTTTGTTCAGTATCCGGTCAAGGGTGCCGATTTTCTTTCAACCTGTACCGAACTTGAAAAATGTGCTGAAATTGTTCGGCATTTGAATGAGAATTCCGATGGAACCGGCAGCCCACACGGCCTGAAAAGGCGATATATTCCTTTATTATCAAGAGTTTTGGCAGGGGCAGACGTGTTTGACACATTAAAAGACGAGACAGATGTTTCATCCCTTGAAAGATTCCTGGAAAAATTAGAATCTTTTTCAGGCACAAGACTTGATCCAAATATCGTCGCCTGCCTAGAAAAATATGCAGTGCTTCATATGGGGACGGATTCATACCGGGTAAAAGGTGTCGGCATCTATCAGCTTGAGCCTGGGATGACCCTTGGAACTACACTTTTTACAAACACAGGAACCAAACTTTTTTCGGTAAACACTTTACTTACCCAGGAAGCTATTGATAAGATCAAAAAATATAACAGGGAATATCCTGTTGACGAAACTGTTTATATAAGGGCCTAAGATTATGGATATATCTTCGATTATCGGCGTTGTTTCAGGTATGGGGTTTGTCCTTGGAACCATACTGCTTGGCAGCGGTATCATGATGTTTGTCAATATCCCTTCTATTTTGATTGTAATGGGCGGAACGATGGCATCTACCATGATTGCCTTTCCACTTGCTGATTTTTTAAGCGTGTTTAAGACATCCATAAAGATTTTTATGTTCAAGATTCAATCCCCTGAAGAAATCATTGCAAGCCTTGTTGAAATTTCCAATAAGGCAAGAAAAGGGGGGCTTCTTTCCATTGAAAGCGATATACAGAACACCAGCGACCCCTATCTTGCCCAGGCACTGCAGATGACCGTGGATGGGGTTAAAACAGCGGATATTGCAGCAATTATGCAAAAAAAGATGGCCCTGACAAAAAAAAATCTGGATGTCGGGGTTGGGGTTTTCGAAGGTATGGGATCATACGCCCCTGCATTTGGAATGATCGGAACCTTGATCGGACTGGTACAGATGCTGGCCAATCTGGATGATCCCTCATCCATCGGTCCCAAAATGGCTGTTGCCATGATTACCACGTTTTACGGCGCAGTACTGGCAAACTTGTTTTTTATCCCCATGGCATTGAAATTATCCGGTAGAAATGAGGAAGAAATTACAAACATGAATATTATTTTTGAAGGCATTATTTCCATAAGAGAGGGTGAACATCCCAAACTCATGGAAGATAAATTAAAAATATATCTGGGTGATGGTAAAGACAAAAAAGAAAAAAAAGAATAAAAGAGACTAAAAATGGCTGACGATGCAGGTTCTAAAGATGCTGAAGATGAAATTGGGCTTTCAGCTCCGCCTGAAGAAGCAAAAAAGCAAAAAGCGGGTGCACCTGAATGGATGTGTACTTTTTCTGATCTGGTGACCCTTTTAATGTGTTTTTTCGTTTTGCTTTTTGCCATGAGTACTACCCAGCAGGAAACCTATAAAGAACTTGTGCAATCATTGAGAAGTGCACTGGGTGCCCAGGCAGTGCCGGAATCCGGCACACGGGAAGGTCTTACCATGCATGCGGTTCCATCAGAACCCCCTTCTGAAAACCAGGCGATTGATGAACTTGGCGGGATGATTGAAAAAGAGATGGAGGATATTGTCAGTGAAGTCAGGGAGCTTGTTTTGTTCAATAAGCTGGGCGGGGAAGTCAGTGTAACAAAAACCGAAGATGGTGTTGTGATTACCATGTCTGATCTCTTATTGTTTTCCCAGGGAGGGACAAAACTATCGGAAAAAGGGGTAGATATTTTAAAAAAGGTTGCTGCTGTTCTTGCCAAGCTTTCATACCATGTAAAAATTAAAGGCCATACAGACAGTTCACCCATTTCATCGGCCATGTTTCCCTCAAACTGGGAGCTTTCAAGCGTCAGGGCGTCAACGGTTGTTCGCTTGCTGGTTCAAAACGGGGTTCCCCCTCAATATATTTCAGCAGAAGGGTATGCCCAGTATCATCCCGTGGCCACCAATGACACGGCAAAAGGACAGGCGTTGAACCGAAGGGTTGAAATCGTTTATGAAAGAGACAGTATTGCAAGACAGTTTGCCGATATGGGCGTGGGGAAAAATAGGAAACAATAATGGCGCAACAAAGTTGTTTGGTGAAATCCAAAAAAAAAACATGTGATGAAGTTGAAGTTACATCCCGCCTTTTAAATATTATTTTTGATATGCCGGTTGAGCAACAGCTGGACCTTCTTGATAGACTGGATACAAGCGGATATGAAGGCTCAAGAAGACATACAAGGACATATCTTAAAAATCCCTGGGTTGTTTTGCTTGATCCTGAAAAAGAAAAAAAAGCCTATGACTATTTTATCAAGAATATCAGCAGGTGTGGAATGTTCATTGAAACCCGTCGCAACTTTTTGGTCGGTGAAAAAATTACAATGAAATTTCAGATGCCTGCCAGTCAGAAACTATACAAACTCATGGGAGAAATTGTCAGGTTTCAAAAAAACGGCATTGGTGTAAAATTTAAACGTCAGCTTTCTGAAAACTGATCAATAAAATATTTTTTTAAAATCTGCGTCCACAGCTATCTTTGGCATTACCTGATAATAGACTTGTCCAGCTTGTTTTTTTCAATCGCCACAATTTTAGCGAGATCTTTATGCGGGATGTTTTTTTTCATGCCCGGGCAGGAATTTGACATGGCATTCCAATTCTCAGGATGTTCGATAACGGCTTGAATAAAGGGCCATGCTTTGCACATATACGGTTTTACAGCGTGAATGGTGCATTGCTTTTCCTTGTCAAAAAAGATACAGCACCCGTCTTTGCCAAGTGTTAATACATGCCTTGACCCGGACATGTCACAGTATCGGGCAATAAATTGTTTTGGATCAAACTTGATATGGGCGGAAATGTTGAGGATATCCTTTTCAGTGACATAGGTCCCGCCAAACCCGTTGCAGCAATCGCCACATTGCCGGCATTCAAAAATATCATCCCCGGCGTTGATTTCAGAATCCATATCTTTTTTCCATGGCTTTTTGCATGGTCAGCTGGTCTATATATTGAAGGTCACCCCCCATGGGAATTCCGGAAGCAATCCTTGTGATCTTGATCTTTGTTCTTTTTAGTTTTTCAAAGATATAGGAAGCTGTGGCTTCGCCTTCAACATCGGTTTTGGTTGCAAGGATGATTTCTTTTATCTTTTGGGGATCAGCCCTTTGAAATAATTCCTTGATCCTTATGTCATCCGGGCCGATACCATCCATTGGAGAAAGAGCGCCTCCCAATATATGATAGACCCCGAAGAATGCATTTGATTTTTCAATGGCCGCCATATCTGTCGGATTTTCCACAACACAAATCAGCGTTTTATCCCTTAAAGGATCAGCGCAGATCCTGCAATTGTCTTTGTCACTCAAAGAAAAGCAGATGCTGCACAGTCTGACACTGGTTTTAAGCTCAATGATATCAGCAGCCAGGGTTGCAGCCTCATGATTCGGGGCATGAAGAATGTGAAGCGCAAGCCGTTCAGCTGTCTTTTGTCCAATACCCGGAAGTGTTGACAGGCTGCTGATCAGTTTTAAAATGGGTTCTGGATAATAGTTCATGCTTTTTAAAGACCGGGGATATTAAGTCCGCCTGTAAGTTTACCCATTTCAGAAGACACCATTTCCTGGGATTTGTTTAATGCATCATTAACAGCGGCTAAAACAAGATCCTGAAGCATTTCAATATCTTCCGGGTCAATCACTTCTTTTTCAAAAACAATGGATTCAATTTTCTGGGCACCATTGGCAATCACCTTTACCATGCCGCCGCCTGAAGAAGCTTCAACTGTTTTTGTGGCAAGTTCTGCTTGAGTCTTAAGCATTTTTTTCTGAAGTTTTTGTGCTTGTTTCATCATTGAATTCATATTGTTCATCATTGATCTCTCCTGATTTTAATAATTAATTATTTCGCCATTAAACAGTTTTTGTGCTTCAACAACCAGGGGATGGTTGAAGGCTGTTTGTTTGGCTTTTTGTTCATCTTTTTTTGAATGGTTTTTGGTTGATTTGTTTTTTTTTGCCTGTATGTCGATTGTCAAAGATTTCCCAAGAAATTCTCTGCATATATTTTGCAGTTCAGACATTTTGCTTTCAAGTCTTTTTTTGTCAAAATAAGAACAATCTTTCAACTCTACATGGATGTCACCGTGGTCTTGTTCTTTTACAAGACCTTTCGAGAGCAGAGCAAACATGAATGGAAGGGTTTGTTCGATTTTGTTTAATAAACCTTGCCATGTTTTTTCTTCACAAGAAGCGCTTTTTTTGATTTGGGTTTCAGGTTTTCGACTTTGTTTTCCTGCAAATGGGGAGCTCTGGGTTTCCATTACAGAGTGTTCAATGGCTGAGACGTCTTGTGCCGGTTCGTATGTGTATTCTGAATTGGGAAATTTTGAATTTATCTGATTTGAAAGGGCATCCAGCTTGCTGATGATTTGATCAATTTGAGCCCCTGGGTTTATGTGAATCAGTTTTAACAGGATCATTTCAATAGCGGTTTTAGGATGTGACGAATACCTGACCATGGATTCTTCACTTAAAAGGATTTGTAAAATAGTGTTAATAAAACCGCCTGAAAGATTAGAAGTGGTTTGAAATATTTTCTCTTTTTCAAAATCAGTGATATTGGCAGCCGGGCTTTCTTTGCCACATATTTTAATCACATTCAAATTTCTGAAATGAAGAATTAAATCAGAATAGTATTTTTTCAGATCAATTCCAGAGTCATTTACTTTTTCTATCAGTTCAATGAGCCGGGAACCATTGTTTTCAAAGATAGCTGCCGATACTTCATGCAGGATCTTCCGGTCAAGGATGCCCAGGCCGTCCAGAATGCTTTGGTACTCAATCTTTTTGGTTGTGGCTGAGGATAATATCCTGTCAAGAAGACTTAATGCATCCCTTATGGAGCCGTCGGCTTCCTGGGCAATCAGATCAAGACTCTGGCGGTCAACGCTGAATTCTTCTTGCTTGCAAAGATATTCCAGGTGGCCTGAAATCAATGATAAGGAAATTCTGCCCAGGTCGTGTCTCTGGCATCGGGAGAGAATGGTTGCCGGGATTTTATGCACTTCAGTGGTGGCAAAGATGAACATCACATGGGAAGGTGGTTCTTCAAGGGTTTTGAGCAGGGCATTAAATGCAGCCGTGGACAGCATGTGAACTTCATCAATAATATATATTTTATACAATGCCGACGACGGCATATAGGTGACGTTTTCCCTTAAATCCCTTATTTGATCTACGCTGTTGTTTGATGCGCCGTCTATTTCAAACACATCGGTGCAATGCCCGTCAATGATGTCCGTGCAAATTTTACACATATTGCAGGGAAGCGGGGTCGGGCCTTTTTTACAATTCATTGCCTTGGCTAAAATTCTGGCAATGGTTGTTTTCCCTGTGCCCCTGGGGCCTGTAAATAGAATGGCATGGGCAACCCGATCCGACAAGATTGCATTGGTAAGGGTGGTGGTAACATGATGCTGGCCGACAACGTCGTTAAATGTCTGGGGTCTATATTTAAGTGCTAATACTTGGTATGACATGTTATCCGATAGGGTCAGTGGCGGAGAAGGAGGGATTCGAACCCTCGGTACCCGGTTAGGATACACACGCTTTCCAGGCGTGCACCTTCAGCCATCTCGGTCACCTCTCCGCGTTAATTTAATTCAAGGCAAAATAGTATCTTTTTACAATTGTGTCAAGGTTTAAACAAGGAAAGATACTCTTCTGTAAACTTATTTTCTAAAGTATAAATATAAAGGGGCGGGCAAATAACACAAGATCTGCTGCTGTTTTTCTTTGCGCAAAGAATAACACGTTTGGCTGCCAAATTTTCTTTTATGTGGACAAATCTGATATAATCAGGTGAAAACGCATGTCGCACCATTGCCTGCATCAGGTCAGATATCCGTTCAGCAGGAAAGATAATATATAAGCGGCCCGTTTTGTTAAGAAGTCTTTTTGAAGAATGAAACAGCAAATCAATGTCAAGGGTTATTTCATGGCGTGCAATGGCTTTTTGCAAGTCCGGGTTCAGCCTGCCGGAATCTTTTTTTTTATAGGGCGGATTTGAAATAATGATGTCAGTTTTTCCGTTAGTGTCACAAAGCCGTACGTTTTTAATATTTTCATGAAGGATACGAACATTGTTTTCCAGACGGTTGGCGATGATGTTCTGCCTGGCAAATCCGGATAATTCCGCTTGAATTTCGATCCCCGTGATTTTAAGATCAGGATGCCTTTTTGCCAGAATTAAAGGGATAATTCCACAGCCGCACCCGATATCAATGATTTTTTCAACACCTGCCGGCTGAATATGGGCAGCAAGGATAAACGGATCCATGGAAAACCGATATCCGTTTTCCGGTTGTAATATTTTTATGCCATGACCAAAGAAAGGGTCAGCTGAGAATTTTTCCAATTTTAAACCGAAGCTGTTTGACCAATTGATCGTCAAGTTGCCTGTTGATCGTCAAGATCATTTCTTTTTCAAGGAATTTAAGCTGATGAATCCAGGCAGAGCTTGAGACATTAACAATGAGGATTCCGTCTTTAAAAGACTCTGGTTTGGCATTCATGGCAATCGGCTTTCCAACAGCACCATCCCAGATGTCCCAGATTCTTGTCATCTTAGTATCCATGGCAGGCCTGTATTTGCCGAGTGCAGAAATTAAGATGTCACTGATGTGAATCAGTTTGCTGTTCTTGTCTTTTTTATCCAATGAAGTATGCCTTAACTTAAGGATGATTTTTCCAACCCTTTTTTTATACCATATTCTTTACCCGGAATATACCCAAAAGATATTTTAGGATTATACGACCTTTCATATCCTCGCCACGGGTTGATTTAAATAAATATTGCCTTTTGGGCGTAATAAATATAAATATTGTAATATTTTATTTTCATAT
>JAHJLN010000419.1 GCA_018821715.1 Pseudomonadota bacterium
CCTTCTCTCCAAACGTTGCTATTTTTTATGCAATCACAGGGTGGACACAGAGGGCTATTGCAAGTTAAATATTGGCGGGTTTTCTATTTCAGGTTAAAAAATAAACCTGTACCCCAACTTGAGTTTTTAATTGTTTTTTTAATTAAAAATTTTAAATCATTGAGCTTTAAAGATGTATTAAACAATTTTAAAAAATCAATCATTGCAAATGCTTTTAAGCCTGCCTTTTCGCCCAATAATTTTAAAGACATGTTATTGAATGCGTTGATATGCTGATGAGGAGAGAGTAACCTAAATAGTTTTTCTGAAAGGCCCTTTTTGTTTAATATTTGTTTTATGTTTTTGCAATCCGGAACCGCAGCATAAATGATGCCGGTCTCTGTAAGACATTGGCGCAGGTTTATGAATACTTCCAATGGATCAGAAAGATGTTCAAATACCTGGTTAACCCAAATAAAATCAAAACATCCGTGGTATTTTTTAAAATTGTTAATTATATTTATTCCCATACTGTTCATGTGGTCCTTTTTATCAGTAGACAAATCAAATGCAAAAGTATTGAAGTCGGATTTGGCGGCTATAGAGCAAAAATTACCATAGCCTGCACCAAAATCCATTACATTTATTTTGTCTTTTTTACTGAAATTGGTTTTTATCAACTTCAGAATCCTTTCAGCAACAATATCATACGGCAAATTGCTGTAATGCACCCTCAGTAGTTCTTTATCTAGCCAATTGTTGTAGAGCAACTCCATGCCAACATCATTCAGCACTTCTGTTAAGTAGATAAAATGGCAATCGTTGCATTCTGCTATTTCATATAGTAATTGACCAAGTATCCCGTAAGCATAGCCTTCGTAAAGTTCTTTACTGTAATATTTTTCAAATTTTATAAAATTAAAAAAATCGGGTCTGCTGTGGTTGGTGCTGATTAGAACAGAGCAGTTTTTTGATTTACAAATCGGACAATATTCCCGGTTTAAAATAATTTGGTTTTTGTTATTTAACATATGGACCTTTGATTGATTTTTTATCCCATCGACGGAAAAATAAGATCAAACCTTAGAACGCTCCATGGTTTACAAACCAACCATAGGTTTCACGGACTCCTTTTTCAAGGGCTATGGCGGCAATCCAATCAATGCTGTTGATAGTGGAAACGTCTAAAAGTTTTTGAGGGGTACCGTCAGGCTTGGTAGTATCAAAAACAAGGTCTCCTTTATAGTCGGTGGCTTCTTTAATTAATTCAGCAAGGTTCTTGATAGTGATATCCTTGCCGGTGCCGATATTGAAAAGGGGTTTGTTTTTATATTCCTGGTCTGAAAATTCTTTTACAATGACTAACAGGCAGGCATCTGCCAGGTCGTCCACATGCAAAAATTCTCTTTTAGGAGTGCCAGTTCCCCAAACGGTTACTGTTGGTTCGTTTTTTTGTTTGGCCTCATGAAATTTTCGGATCAGGGTTGGTAGAACATGCGATGTCTCAAGATCAAAATTGTCGTTCGGTCCGTAAAGGTTTGTGGGCATGACTGGAATGAATTTTGTGCTGTATTGCCGGTTGTAGGACCAGCACATTTCAATACCTGCTATTTTGGCTATGGCATAGGGTGAATTGGTTGGTTCCAGGGGCCCTGTCATGAGGTATTCTTCTTTCATGGGCTGGGGGCAGTGTTTGGGATAGATGCAGGAAGAGCCTAAGAAGAGTAACTTTTTTACCTTGTGAACATAGGACTGGTGGATGATGTTGTTCTGGATCATCAGGTTCTGGTAGATGAAGTCAGCAGGATAGGTGCTGTTGGCCATGATCCCGCCGACTTTTGCCGCGGCCAGGAATACATAATCGGGTTTGTTTTTTTCAAAGTATGCGGCTACGGATTGGGTGTCTAACAGCTCCAGTTCGGCATGGGTTGGGGTTAACAGGTTGGTATAGCCTTTTTTTGTTAGATGACGTATCAGGGCTGAGCCAACAAGGCCTTTTGGGCCAGCTATAAATATTTTATCGGTTTTTTCCATGTTTACTCGTTATAGCTGAAGGTGTTAAATCCATGGGTCTGGCAAAGATGATCTTTTTTGGCTGCCATAAGATCTTCTTTGACCATTTCAGTGACCATTTCCTGGAAGGTTATTTTGGGTTCCCAGCCTAATTTCTGTTTGGCTTTTGAGGGATCGCCCAGAAGGGTTTCTACCTCTGTGGGTCTGAAATATTTCGGGTCTACGGCAACGATCTGTTTGTTGGTTTTTGTATCAAAGCCTTTTTCTTCAAGGCCGTTGCCTTTCCAGGTGATGTCGATGTTGAGCTCTTTGGCAGCGATGTTTACAAAATTTCTGACTGAATATTGTTTGCCAGTGGCAATGACAAAGTCTTCGGGTTTTTCCTGCTGGAGCATGAGCCACTGCATTTTAACGTAGTCTCTGGCATGGCCCCAGTCCCTTTTGGCATCCAGATTGCCAAGGTAGAGGCAGTCCTGGAGGCCGAGGCTGATGCGGGCAAGCGCCCGTGTGATTTTGCGGGTGACAAAGGTTTCACCGCGCAGGGGGGATTCATGGTTGAACAGGATGCCGTTGCAGGCATAGATGTTATAGGCTTCCCTGTAGTTCACCGTGATCCAGTAGGCATAGAGCTTGGCAACCGCATAGGGGCTCCTGGGATAAAACGGGGTTGTTTCGGTCTGGGGGGTTTCCTGTACCTTGCCGAAAAGTTCTGATGTGGATGCCTGGTAAAACCGGGTTTTGCTTTCAAGGCCCAGAAGGCGGATGCCTTCCAGGAGGCGCAGGGTGCCCAGGGCGTCTGTGTCTGCTGTGTATTCGGGAGACTCAAATGATACGGCAACATGACTCTGGGCAGCAAGGTTGTAGACTTCGTCAGGCTGGACCTGCTGGAGAATCCGGATCAGGTTGGTGGAGTCGGTGAGGTCTCCGTAGTGCAGGATCAGGTTCCGGTTCGTTTCATGGGGGTCCTGGTACAGATGATCGATTCGGTCTGTGTTGAACAGAGAGGATCGTCTTTTGATGCCGTGGACTTCATATCCTTTGTCCAGAAGGAATTCTGCAAGGTAGGCACCGTCCTGACCGGTGATCCCTGTTATAAGTGCTTTTTTATTCATGGTTGTCCTAATATGTAATATGGGGTCTGACCCCGCTAAGTATTTGTTGTTAAAGCAGAATCGTTCCAAAAAACTGCATTTTTATCCCTTAAAACCCACTTTTCAGGGGTCAAAACAGCATTTTAAGCGGTTTTATCTTAGCCTCTTTTTCCATCATTATTCTTTGCATTCATAAGTGTTAAAGCCATGGGTTCGGCGTATCCAATTGTATACAACATTTGGAATCAGTCAGCTCTTTCCAGATAAAATGTTGGATTTCTGTGTTGATGGGCAATGCATGTTATAAAAATATCCTGATTATCAAATACATGCAGGATTAGATAAGGGAACCTTTTTATATTGATTCTTCTTGTGTTCGGGCCAATTTTTTTCCAAACCTCAGGTGTTTGGGAAATGTAACCAACAGTATCCAGGAAAGAATTAAAAAATTGATCGCCCAGACCTGCTAATTGGTCATTGTAATAGTCAATTGCCTCATGCAATTCTTTATCAGCAGGTGGAATTAAAGTGATTTTCATTTTTGGATACTTGAACGTAATTGTTCAAGAGATATACCCTTTATATGACCGTCTTTATAGGCTTTGTATCTTTTCTCAGATTCGAGTATCCACATTTGTTCTATTTGTTCATCTGTTTTATCCAAGCTATCTAATAGAGCCTCCGCTAAGTGCACTCTATCAATGACATTTAATTTCAAGACGCTTTTTTTGATTTCTTCTGTTATCATTTTTGTTCCTTTTTGATCTCTAATTTTTTCCTTAATAACATAATCAAATTTTATCAGAGACTTACAATATTTAAAATCTTTTATTTTGATGCTGGTATGATGATATTTGGGACACGGGACACGGGGTCTGACCCCGTTAAGTTTTTGTTTTTAAAGCAGAATCGCTCGAAAAACTGTATTTTCTTCCCTTAAACCCCACTTTTCGGGGGGGCAAAACAGCAGTGTAAGCATTTTGTGATTCATGGATTGCATAATCCTCAAGACGATCTTTGCCATAGGTAATATTGTCCATATGCTTTCCCGCTATCCATCCTTTAGAGACTCAATCTTTGTTTTTAATTCACCAAGTTCGAATTACGTTATATCCCAAACTATTTGTATATCTACGCCAAAATATTCATGAACAATAAAATTTCTAAAATCTTTAATCATCTGCCATTCATATTCTGGAAATTTATTTTCCAATAGGTCAATGAGTGGGAGGATTGCCTCGCCAATAATAATGTATTCTCTAATAGTTGCATTATACGTTTTTCTATCAGCCGCTTTTATCTTATTTATTGATTAAATTGTATGAGTCCTGGGATCAAACTAAAATGTTTGTCTTTTGAAAAAAGGTTAAAACCATTTTGAAACGCCATGGCAGCAATCCAGATATCATTTGTAGGGATCGGTGTTCCCTGGCTTTTTAGATTGTTTAGTATTGAGGCATAAAATTCAGCAGTTTCCATATCAACCTTGAAAAGAATAACCCGTGGTGAATCTAAAAAAAGATTAAGTTCATTTTTATTTTTTCCCTCACAATTGCCGCCTTTGAATCCTGAAAAGAGTTCGCCTATGCTTATGGCAGAGATACCGATCTGATCGATTTTTCTCAACGCAGTTGTAACTGCTTCATCTCCTTTCATGGCCAGCGAATATATATTGGTATCAATCAATACCTTTTTCATTTCCAAAGGTCCTGATCAATTTGCCGCTCTTGATTTATCTTGTTCTGAATAGTGTGGTATTCGTTGTCGTCCCAGGTTCCAAATAAATCATCAAGGTCTGTGTATACACGAGAATATTTTTTTTCTTTTTCCATGCCTATATTTTTTTTAATAAATTCAAGGACAAGCTGGTTCAGGCTTTTATTTTGCTCTAATGCAGTGCGTTTTAATTTTTCAGCCACATCGGGCTCAATTCCCCTAATCGTAATTGCCTTCATGAAAACCTCCGGGAATCTATGTTGTTTTGTGATGTCAGTTTGAAGTCATTATATGACTTCAAAAGAGATTTGTCAAAATATTGTTAAAGCAGAATCGTTTCGAAAACTGTATTTTCACCCCTTAAAATCCATTTTTCAGGGGCATTTGGCCTCCTCTTAGAAAAACAATTTTCTTAATGCCCCGATTCGTTTGAGTTTATTTTTCCTTAATCAAAAGGCTGGAAATATTTCCAAAAAGGTACCGCTTTTATTCCCTCAATGGTTGTTTCCTGATTGTATGTGATAATTGTTTTTGAGATGGTTTTATAAAAATTGTCTATCTTTTTTAATGCTGCCACTTCTCTTTTTGTGTTTTGACTGGTGAGTTCATAGCATACCTGGACAGCTTCCAGTGTGTTATCTTTATTTTTAATAATAAAATCACATTCAAATTCCTTGTTATAAAAATATAGCTCTTTTCCAGCTTTACAAAATTCACTGAATACCAGATTCTCAAGCAGCGCACCGCTGTTTAGGGAAAATTGAAAAGACAAGTTGATAAAACCATTGTCAATCAAATACGGTTTTTTTTTGTTGTTCTGCTGTTCTTTAAGTGACCAGGAAAACAGTTTTAATTCAGATAGCAGATATGCCTGCTGTAGATATTGGACAAACTCTTTTGCACTTTTATCATGAATGCCGGTGGCTTTTGCTAATGAACTGTAAGAAAAGGGTGATGTGATATTTGAAATCAGATAATAGCTTAATTCTTTGAAACTTTTAATATCCCTGATATGATTATTTGAAACACAGTCTTTTAACAGGATGGTTTCATAATAAGATGAAATGATTTCTCGTTTGAGTTCTTCACCGTTATCAACAACTTCCACAAAAGAGCCGTATTTTAACATCGTATCAATTATGGTCATGACATTGATCTTGTTTTCAACAAGTTGGAGATAGGATGTAATACCATTTATTTTTATCAGTTCTGAAAAGCTTAGAGGATATACCATACGGCTGAGAAATCTGCCGGTGAGCAGTGTGGCAAAATCACCGTTCAGAAGAGATGAATTTGAACCTGTAATAAATATTTTTTTAAATTCTTCATTGTCATAGACTGTTTTAACATATTTTTCCCAGCCTGTTATTGCCTGAACCTCATCCAGGAAAAGGTATCTAATTTTCTTACCGGTTAATTTTTGAGCGGTTTCCACTATTTCATAAAGTTTTTCAGGCATTTTATCATATTTTATGAAAAAGGGATCTTCAAGATTCAAGTAAAGAATCTCCCCAGGATCAATAGATTCGATCAGGTAATTGATAAGCAGCTTGAACAGGGTGGATTTCCCGCTTCTTCTGACGCCTTGCAATACTTGAATATGCCTGGCAGGCAAATTTTTAATTAGTTTTTGGAATAGATCTCTTGGATAAAGGCCGGAATATGGCTGCACCCAATGTCTATTATGTGATAAAAGTATTTTTTCCATATCGTAATGTTTGATATTGTCTTGTTTTGTATATTATAATACGAGATATTCGTAGGTCAAGCAAATAACAATGCGGGGTCTGACCCAGTTAAGTCTTTGTTTTTAAAGCAGAATCGCTCGAAAAAACTGTATTTTCTTCCCTTAAACCCCACTTTTCAGGGGGCAAAACAGCATTGTAAGCATTTTGTGATTCATGGATGGTATAATCCTCAAGGCGATCTTCTCCCTGGGTAATATTGTTCATGGAAATGGGGTCAGAATTATTTTAGAAATTACCTGGTATACAACTCTGAAATCACCGATTCTCAGTTTCCTGAAATGCTTAAGGTTATTTGATAATGGTGCGCCATATTTTTTTGGTGCTGTTGTCAGTTTTTTATCAATTGTCTGAATGATTCTTTTTGCTGCTGCCGGTCCAACGCTTTTAAGGTCATCATTTACGCTTTTATGATAAATGACTTCCCAGATCATTTGGTGTATTTATCCATCATTGCTTTGTGAGAAATTGTCTGATCTGGGTCAAAGTCTTGTATTCTGGACAGGGCAAGCGCTGTCAGTCTGAGATTCTCTATTTCTTCTTCCATTGCTTCATAAGATTCAAAAGACATAAGAATCGCTTTGGGTGAATTGTTTTTCAGGATAATTAATTTGTCTATCTCTCCTGACTCTAATGAATTGAGTGTTGCAGCGGTATGTTTCGCTAAATGAGTGGAGGATAGATAGTTTTTTATTGGCATAATGTTCCTTGTTTTTTATGTGTAATTACACCCATAATAATACTTATCTTTTAAAATGGTCAAATAAAATTGTGATGCGGTATGGCGGGGTCTGACCCCGCTAATTATCTGTTGTTAAAGCAGAATCGATCCAAAAAACTGTATTTTTATTGTCTATTTTGGCCCCATGAAATTTTCTGATCAGGGCCTGTCCCGATGTCGATTGTGCGATAGAAGTATGTTTTCCATATGATAACTCCCAATTTCAAGCGCAATCTTTTTGTTGGTCTTTATTATAAGTCATAGATCCAATAAGAACAGCTGTTTTTGTTTTTCAGCAACAGCCCGCTTAATCCATTAAAAGCCATTTCCAGATTGGGACTGCGTTAATGTTGTTGTCCAATTCAGCTTCATCATCCCAGGTAACGATGGTACCGGAAGGGATTGAGAATTCTTTCATGGCGCTTTGCAAGCCCCTGTATTCACGATCAAATGTTTTTTTATCTGATAACTGCCAACAGGCCTGAATGAGTTTAATGTCATTTGTCAGGGGGTGGCGGGCAAAGAAATCGGTTTCAAATCCATCTTTGGTATTGATGTATTCTA
>JAHJLN010000420.1 GCA_018821715.1 Pseudomonadota bacterium
GAAAAGAACGAAGAAAAAAAGAACCCTCGATTATTGAATTTAAAGTATTTGATAAAGTCGGAAAATTAATCAGTGAAGAGGTTATCCCATATAAAATCAAACAAAATGGATTTTATTATTTGATAGATGGGATATAGCATAAAGGGGTCACCCATTAAAGAGCAGGTCAAGAGAAAAAATACCTCCCCCATGAAAAAAGTCTCCCTTTTTTCTTGACCTTGTTACCTATATTTTTTCTGCATCCGGTTTTTATGCCTTTTTCACGCCTGTTATTTCATCTTGTGGATTGGCGGATCATACTGATCCGCACCAGTCACCCATCGGGTTCAAGGCTGATGTGTATTAGCACATTGCTTATTACACGGCCCCTGGTCCATCCGGACCCCAGAAAATCTTCAGTACCATACCGTGGCTAATTGTTTGTTTTCAAATCTTGTGGTTATTAACCAACCCCATACAGGCTCACGGTATAGGCGAATCAGAATATAAAAACCTGGTATTGTTTTTTAAAATTGGTTGTAGCAGATCCCAATCAAGTCTGATGGTTTGATTCCAACCCCTCTACCGGTTATCTGCTACAACCAGGATCAGCCAAAAAGCCTGGCTTCATCAAACGGGATATGATCCCGCATGATATAGTATGATGCCCGGCAAATCTTGTTACTCAGTGCTTTAGTTGCAACAATATTATTTCTTTTGGCTTTTTTACGCTGATAAAATTTTTGAGCCTCTAAACTGAATCTGATGGCAAAGTTCGCCGCCTCTACATACGCCCAGGCCAAATATTTATTATTGTTTTTATTATTGTTTTTACCCTTTTTCTTACCATTTGATATTCGTTCACTTTTCACACAACGACAATAAGATGAAAAGCAGCCCACCTTGGCAAATCGTTTAATATCACCGACTTCAAGCATGATGGTAAGGGCAAGGATCTCTCCGATTCCGGGTATGGTCCGTAGCATATTAAATCCTTTTTTTAATTTGACCTGAGAAATCACTTCTTTTTCAATGTTCTTTATGGTCTTATTCAAAAAATGGATTATGCCGATATGATTCGATGCCATAAACGCTAAATTTGAGTTAAACATCTGGCTGGCATCCTCTGCTTTTAATTTTTTGATCGCTTTGCCGGACAGCCGAATACCAAGATTTCTGGTGATCATACTTTGCAGACTCAAGATATTGGATGTCCGTTGTTGTACAAATAACATCCTTCGGCGTAATAAGTCTCTCAATGATCGATATTCTTTTGGATAAATATATCCCTCAGGCAATATGTTTAATCGTTTCATATGTGCAAGCCAGAATGAATCCCACTTGTCATCAGTGTATTTTAATCCTTCATATTGCTTGATGGCTGAAGGATTGGCCAGATGTACTTTGTACCCGTAATCCTGTAGGCCATCCACCAGCCAATACCAATTGTAGGTTGATTCAATCACAATCGCTTTTAATTCTTTTTTAAAGGGTTCTATGACTGATAGTACAGCAGGCAAATGATTGTCCATGCGTTTACCGAATATCCTTTTGTCCTGCTCGTCAATAATACCAATGTAATTATTACTTGAATGTAAATCGATTCCAGCATACATTTGCATATGACACCTCCTAAATCCATTAATGTTGTTGCGCTCGGGCGCACTGGTACTATAGCATTTGCTGCTATGGTTAGGGAGGTGTCACCTTTTTTCTTTTAACTGCTTTTTTCGAAATGGTGGCTATGCCAAGCTCTTTATATGATTATCAAGTCTGCCCTTGACGCTTACTTGATTTTATTGACAAAAGTAGTGGCGTCAATGATCTGGATGCCCTGGTAATGCTTGAGGTTTCTTAGGTGAGGATCACGGGACAGGATATAATCGGCCTGTCCTTCCAGGGCACAGGCCAGGAACTTGTTATCTGTGGGATCGCTGGTTAATCTGTCTGTTTTATACCGGTCTTTGGTAATGATGGCCTTGCGGAATATCAGTCGAAAAAACCGTTTGATATTCTCATCCTTGGGCGCAAATCTTTGTTGTATCCTGGGGTAGTGCAATACCCTGTTGACCTCTTTAATAATATCAATGGAGGTAACCAGGATAAAATCAATGTTGATCCAGTGGTCCTGGAGCGCGGATGATATCGTGTTTTTGCTGAACAGACCCGATACCAGCAGGTTGGTATCTATGACGGCTTTAAACTTACACTCCAACGTTGCTACCGGATTCTTCTGCTCTGACGGCCTGTACGGCTTCATCCACAATGTCGTCTATTTCATCTGCGGTGTAATCTTTGGCATTGCTGCGAAACTCTTTGACCACCTTGCGCATCTGGTTGGTCCATGCGGCATCGGACTGGCCCGGCATGACTTCTTCAAGTCTGCTTTTTATAATCACACTGTCGATAATGGTCATAATGGCCTCTTTATCATGGGGTTTGAGCTTAGAAACCATCTCAAACTGTTCAAGCAGTTTTTTATCCATGATTCTCTTGTCTGCAACGCCCTCACCTTTATCAAAAAGAAGTTCATCAGCAGATATGCCAAGGGTTCTGGCAATATTTTTAATCACTTCCAATGTGGGAGATGAATTGCCTTTTTCATATCGTCTTACCTGGGCAATGCCCACGCCGATCATGGCGGCTAATTGTTGTTGGGTTAACCCTTTATCGTTTCTCATTTTTGACAGTTTTTCTGAAAACGGCATTTGAATATCCTCCATCTTTAGTTTATTGAAGTTATTATAACACAGAATAAACTCTTATCGATACAATATGATGATTTTTTTTTATTTTTTTTAAAAAAAACTATCATAAGTGGCTTTAACAAAACAAATAAGATTATTCAATTTATTCACTTTATAAAAAGGTTCCAATGCGGTATGAAAAGTTTAAATATCTGGTGGGACTATCAGTATGATGATTTGATTTTTTGTTGAATTTTGCTCTTTTACAATTTTTGAATATCGGCGGAAACGGTTGATATTGTTGGGGTTGAGCTATAGGGCCAAAACAGCTCTAAAGGATTATTGTATTAAATAATCCTTTGCTCTACACAGATCCTATGGGGCTGACTGCCACCACCCCTGAATGGTATAATAACGGTGCTGCCTTTATGGGTGGTTACAGCAGTGATGTCTTGAAAAATAAGGTTTTTGATCATTAAATAACTGTTACTACCTAAATTCTGGTCATCTTTTTTGCCGAATTATTTATCATGAAATTTGGACCTTTTAGGCACGTTTTCCCAAATTAATGAGGTCATCTGAAGAAGATCATAGTGCTTTTTCAGCAAATCACTTATTTATCCCAAAAGCCCCTTGCCCTGTAACCGTCGGGTCGTTGCAATAAAAATCGATTGCCACATAGCCAATTAAAAATATTACATGCGATAGCCTGTCAGGCAACCCCGTGACGCAGGGCAATCTCCTCTCTGACTTCCGCATAGAGGAGTGCCAGCCATTGTTTTGCCTTGTTTTCCGGCATATCCAGCTGATCAAGAACAGGTCCCCAGTCTTTTCCCTGTGAAATGGGGCAGGCCTGATCGATCCCAAGAATACCTTGTTCTGTATAGGTATAGGGATAAAGCCTGCAAATCAGGGGACGACAGTCATAGGGAAGGCTACACCCGTTTTTTGTCAGCAAGGCACAGTTTCTTTGCTCGGTTCTTTTTAAGACCCGGACCATTCCTTGGGATCCCATGATCAAAGATAGCCAGTTGGGGTCATAACCCGGTTCAATCTCTTCTAAAACCGGGGGTTCAAAAGTAAAAAAATCCGTATGCCCCAGGACTTCGGATATGCGTTGAATATCTCCTGTTGTCAGACTGATCTGATAGTTTTTACAACATGAAGTTCCGATCCGGGCGCAACTCATACACGGCAGCGTCACAAAAAACTCCTGTAAAAA
>JAHJLN010000445.1 GCA_018821715.1 Pseudomonadota bacterium
ATTTAATAAATATAAAAGAATGCTTTGTTAAATATTATTTTTCAAGCATTTTATCAACACATTATGAAAAAAATCCTAAACATCTTTATTGTTTCTTTTTTTATTATTGGTTTTTATTTGACTATTACTTTATTAGTTTCACCAGCCCTTTATGCAAGCACTTGCTCTGGTACTTTTGAATCCAGCTCAGTTTCGTTTCCAAAACAAATTATGTTTGAAATCTCAGGAGACCCATGTACAGGCGCACAAGGAATTGGTCCAGGAACTCATAAAGAATTTCGGCCTCGTCACAGTCTCCGAATTCCAATTTGCCAGCGAAGCTGGTAGATTGGAATTTAGGACTGTGACGCAAACAATATTTAACACCCGAAGTTAATTGATTATAAAAAAGAATTTACAGGAGAAGATATTAAAAGACTTTTAGGGAATAAAAAATAATTAAAAATTATTAAGCAAAACATCACATAACAAGCTATATCTGGTTCGCGAACTAAATAAAATTATTTTTAATTAAAAATATGCTTGATGAAATAGTAACTAAACTATTAAATAAGATTGCCAAAACAAAACAGAGTGCGTTCTTGTGGGCTGGTTTTTTAATTGGTTTTTTAGTATTTAAGGTTTTAAATTTTGGAGGTAGTTATTTTGACTCAAATTCTTATGGCGATCATATTATATTAAAAATATTTGAAATAGTAATTACAATGGCATTAATATTCTTAATTCCTATCTTAATTCTTCGTGGTAGGAATTTTAAAAAATAATTTTATTCTTAACGTTCGCTCACCCAAATTTTTGCCCTTTCTTATTTTTGATTTTTATAAAGTGGCGGGCAAAAACTTCAGATATGCCGACATGTTATATGAAATCATTTTTAACTTTAATAATTAATCAATATTTCTATGGATAAAACGTCATTTCTAAAAAGAGAACCGACCGAAAAAGAACTCAAACGAGGTAAATCAGAGGCTATAGTATTAGGTGCGATTATTGGTGTTGTAATTACCTCTACAATAGAATATTTTTTAAATGTGAAAATTCCAGCAATTATAAAGTGGCTTGTAATAGTAGGTGGTTTATCATTTCTTTCCCAAAAATTTTTAGGTAAACATTTAGGTAAAAAAATAACATTTCAAAAACAAAATGAAGAATACAATAATAAACCAGAGCCACAAAATACGCAAAATGAAGTAAAAATTACAGAGCATAAAAAATCTAAAAAAGGATTAGTATGGACAGGCGTTATTATTGTTGCAGTAATTTTTATAGTAGCTGTTTTTTCTGAATTGCCAGACGAGCAAGATATTGAACTTGCGCAAACTGATAAAAGTGGTAGCTATTCAGAACAAAGCGGAAATTTATATAGAAATACAAAATATGATTTTAGAATAAAATTTCCTGGAGGATGGGATATAAAAGCGGGCGATGGACCAAATATTTTACAAAAAGCAGTCAATGGTAATCACACAATGAGTATTGGGGTGCGGGAAATACCAGCAGAATATGGAGATAAAACAGCAACAATAAAAAATGTAATAGATCTCGCAGAATTTAAAAATTCCATTCTAGGTGGTGTGCAAGAAAAATTTCCTGGAGCAAAACTAATTGATTATGGGGAGTCTAAATTAGATAATGAACCTGCATATTGGATTAAGTATTCTATGCCATATACTGCACTTGATATAACAGTTGAAGGAACGCAATTACAATATCAAGTATTAAATAATAATATTTTTTACTTCATCACAGCAGGTTCTACATCTAATGAATTCCAATCCGTTGAAGCGGAATTAATGAAATCAATTTCAACTTTTGTTATTGAAAATTATTAAAATTTTGACCTTGCGGGAGTCTCCCCTCTTCAGTTTAATTCGTGGAGCGAAAAAAACTGAGGAGGGGACTCCCGCACATAAAACATTGTGCATAAAAGCGCTGGAGTCCCTTGCCTAACGGCAAGGAGACTCCAGCGAGACCAAAAAATATGATTACTAAAGATACTATATTTAATCAATTGCATTTAACTAGTAATAAAATTGCAAAAAAATTTGATATTTTATATTCACAAGAAATTTCTAACATTGCCGAAGAAATGGCAATCTCATATCAAATTTTGTTTGATATTATTAACAAAGAAGATCAGTTAATAATTTCGGATAATGATTTTCAAAGTGCGTTACTATTTTGGACAGCGCTTAATACATATTTATCTGGTATAGAATTAGTTAGACTCGGTTATAGTAAAGAACCACCAATGATTATGAGAAACGTATTAGAAATTTTTGCTAGCGCATACGATATACATGTTCATCCAGAAAAACTAGATATTTTACGAAATAATCCTAAAAAATTTTTTTCGACCAAAAGCATAACCATAGTAAAGAATATACACCCAGTTATTGGTCGAATGTATGGTTCTTTAAGTGATCAATTTACACATGTAAGCATATTACATTCCGTTCCTCATTATTCTAAAAATCCTTTTTGTGTGGGTGGTTTACTTGATCAAAACGAACAAAAAGTGATAATTTGCAACTTGTTTCCTGTTTTAATGCTCACATTAGATGTGCTTAGCAGTGTTTTAGAAATAGCTTTTATTAACGAGGTTTCTAAGCCATGTTTTTGGAAGAAAAATTTAAATGGATTATATGAATATTCACCCCCAAAAGAAGTTATAGATCGAGGGCAAAGGCTAATTAAAAAGATGCAAGATATGCTTAAAAAATAAAATTATGTTTATTATTAATAATTTCATGTAGCGGTATCTACCGCAACAGAAATAAACAAAATTATGAAAAAAATTTTATTCGCGTCATTAATAAGCTTTATAGCAATTTTTTTAATCAATAACTTGGCTCAGGCAGAAGGTACGCCTCAAATTACTGAGGTTGTACCAAGCGACAACATAGAATGGCTACAAACTTTAACTATTAAAGGAAGTGGTTTTGGTACTAATGCTTCTAGTAAACTATTAATTAATGGACTTGAAGCTGGTAGTGATGAACAATGGTCAGATTCAGAAATTAGTCTTATCTTAACAATTGATGACGGAAAATCATTCAGTGATCGTTTAATTAGCACTGTTGAAATTTCATCTAGCGATGATTGGCTCGAAGTAGAAAAAGCTGTATCTATCAATATTAAACCAAGCATTGCTATGGTTAGAAAAATCAGTAAAGATGCCTCAATGCTTTATGATTATCCAAAAGATAAAATATTGGAGGGAGGAGATATATTATTTATTTCCGGAAGCTTTATTAAGCCCGGTCAAGATAAAGTCTATATTGATACCTTTGAAGCTACATGGGATTTGTCTAACACAACTCCTATACCATATGGAACAACCGCAGATTTTCCTTATACTGTGAATACTTTTATTAAGTTACCAAACAATTTATCTTCTGTTAATGAGCTTATTATTGTGACGCCAGAGGGTCTTAAAAGCCGACCTTTTCCGCTCAGTGGTCATAATTTTAGCTTGAAGCCTGCCTGCGATCAGGACATTTGGAATTGTGGAGATTTTTCTGAATGTCGTCCTGATAATACACAAATCCGAACATGCACCAAGACTTTTGAATGTAATGGAGTAGAAACGCCAAAGCCAGCTACGACACAATTATGCTCATACACTCCGCCTTGTTCAGTGGATACTTGGGAATGCGGTAGTTGGGGAGCTTGCTCGCCACAGGGAATACAAACCAGAAACTGTAGCAGAACCTATGATTGCCAATCAGCTGAAACGGCATCACCGGCAGTATCACAATATTGTTCTGCTCCGAATCAACCAAAGCAACAAACGCCAAGCGAAGACTTAGGCATCGTCAATCAAAACTCAATCATAAAATCCACAGTTAAGCTAATTTGCCCAGTTAGCAGAACAATGGCAAGCCAAGGGTCAGGAACTGTGATTGATTCAAAGGGAACGATATTAACCAACAAGCATGTAATAGACGGCACTTACGGTTGTTTGGTCGGTTTTATAGACAGCTATAGCGATGAACCGTATTTTGGCGACAGACAAATTACCGATATTTATAAAATGTCCGGCGACGCGGATGTTGCTGTTTTAAAATTAAGGAATCCAAATAATAAAATACTCACTTCAATTAATATTTCTCAAAGCAATAGCAACAATATTAAATTAGGCGAAATACTTACTACTTATGGTTATCCGGCAAAATTTGGCACAAAAATAACTTACACCAGCGGTGACTTTAGCGGAGTTGACGGCAATTATCTAAAAACTACTGCTATTATTGAACATGGCAATTCTGGCGGAGGCGCTTATTTAAAGAATGGCGCATTTATCGGCATACCATCTGCCGTAATAAAGGGCAGTGTAAATTCCATGGGCTATTTGTTGTCGGTCAATAAAGTAAACAGCTGGCTCAACGGTTCAAGCTATGCCTATGATTCTGGAAATAATAATAATTATTCCCGAGTTTCTTCAATTTTAGAAGATATTGATTTAAGCTCGCTTGATTCTTTGGGTTTGTATATTGCCGGAGATGATGTTGAAAATCAAAACAAAACAAAGAGTAAGGAGAAAACACAAAATAAAACGCAAGCTGTTGTGGAAGAAGAAAAAAGATTAATAACAAAAGTAGACAAAAATTTATCAAAAAGAGTTAGCGGGAATATTTTACTGCAGGTAGAACAAAACGGCGAGGGGTGGTATGTTTATCCTGATAATAAAAAGAAATATTATTTAGGACGCCCGGCTGACGCGTTTAGCATAATGAGAA
>JAHJLN010000421.1 GCA_018821715.1 Pseudomonadota bacterium
GCCAAGATAATGAAGGTTTGATTTTGTTGGTGTATAAGAGATAGCTGGAAATACATAGCTCCAATAATTTTGATTTATTTTTTTTGAGAGTGCAAATGAAATATTTTGCGCTATAATAGTGTCTGTTTCAATTGGCAGGAATGGCCCATGTTGTTCTGTACATCCAATTGGAATAATTGCAATGGATTTACTTCCCTTAGTGTGGCATTTGGAAATATGATGGTCAATTTCACGAAAAGATAAATATTGGTTCATGTCTACTATACCAGTCACCCTATTCTATATTTCCATAAATTTTTCGTATTACACTAATTGGTCTGGATTTCACTTCTGAAAATATTTTTGCGATATAAATACCAATTATTCCGAGTGCTGTTAGCACAAACCCTCCCACTGCCCATATCGATACAGCTAAAGATGTCCATCCTATAACATTACCCTGTTCAGGATAAACTAACCACCGAATCACTAAATAAGCAACAAAAAGAAAAGCAGACAAGGAAATTGATAGTCCAGCATAAAAAATTAAATAAAGCGGATAATTGCTGAAGCTGGTAATCGCATTAAAAAAAAGAGACAAACGTTTAATCAGAGTGTAACTTGTATGGTCTTTATTATTTTTATTTATGACGGCAGCCTGTTGTGTGAAACCCGTAAATGCTGTGAGTCCAAAAAGGTACATCTCTTGATCTTGATGTTTTATTAATTCTTTAACATATCTTGCACTCATTAATCTAGCGACAATCGAGTTAGGAGTTAATTTTACCGGAGACAATGCATTGACTAATCGATAAAACAAATGGCCTGAAATTCTTTTAAACCAATTACCCTTTCTCAGTGCTTGAACTCCATAAATGACATCAATATCAATATTTTTATCCAATTCGCCCCACCAATCGATAAGTGCCTCGGGCGGTTCCTCTAAATCACAGTCAATCAAAAAAACACGATCCCCTTTTGCATGCATAAGTCCTGTCATCATTGCCTTGTGATGCCCAAAATTGCGAGAAAGATCAATTACCGAAACCTTATGATCGTCTTTAGTTAGTTGCACTGCGACTTCACAACTATTGTCAGTAGACCCGTCGTTCACTAAAATTATTTGGTACTCATCGCCTACAACTTGCTTTGCAGCATCAGTTACGCGCTGATAAAACCCTGTGATATAAGCCTCTGATTTGTATAGTGCCGCTACTATAGAAAGTTTCATGAACTTACATACCTCATGTAATGTGATGCTTTTTTGCCACAGTTAAATAACAGATCAAAAATGGTGACTCCGTGTATGAAGTCACCCCAAAGCTGAGGGTATTCTATGTAACCCGTATAGTCAAACCAGCTAAGCTTGATTTTCCGGTCAGCAAAACACTTTTCCTCAATATATTTTTTAGCAGCAGGACCGGAAATATATTCTGTGCCTCCAGCTTGAAAACATAAATCTGCGAGTCTGTCTGTCTTCCCTTTGAGTAATTGGTAATCCCAAGAATTGGTTATCTTGGTGGTAATCCCAAGATAATCACACACCGCTTCGATCAATTTACGGTTAAGTACAGAAAGATGGCTATACTGCTGATGATAATAAGGTTTAAATATATCAGCGATCTCTTCAAAATGAAGAGATCGCTGATAATTCAGAAAGATTGATTTCCAGTGCTTCTCCGCCCAATCCATACCATCTATCTCTGTTTCACGTATGGTTTGATGATATTTACCTTTTACTTTGACTGGAACCGTTATCCATTGTAACCCTTGCTTGGTTTTTATAAGATTACGATTGCGCCAGTCACGACGGGTGTATTGCATATCGTCATAGAGAATGAATTCATCCACTGCAGCAATGATGTCAAAATATCCCTTCCAAGGTATATAGTTTGATTGTAGAATTGCAACCTTCTTCATTTTTTCAAAAGTTCTCAGCACTAAAAAAAATTACATCACAAAACTGATTACGTATCATTCGTGGCTTAACCCCTCAAGCACTCAAATAGTCACATCTGGAAAAGGCATCGTTCGGTCGAGCACGATTAATAATTTCCACACTTGTTAATTATTTTTAAATAGTAAATAGCCATTTGATTTATAAACAACACTACTCACAAGATCATCAGGAATTTTTTTGACGTCGTCTTTATGAAAGACAAACCATTTTATATTATTTTTCATTAACGTATCATGAAATTGTTCTTTGCTCTTTGAATTTGAAATAGACTTTACAATGGCAAGTCTTCGTTTGTGTTCTTCAGTTATCTTTCCAACAAACTTATGTACATTCACAAAAATCTGTCTTTCTGAAAATGCGACTAAATAAGAATCTTTATCTTCCCGAGAATATTGAATTATATCATTGATATTGCTATTTTTCTCAATATAATTGGTTACATCATACAATCCTCGATCGATTTTTGTATTTATAAGATTGTTACCCCATACCGGACCTCTTATAATATTCGGGCCTAATAGCAATGGGATCACTAATAAAAAAAAAGGAAGTGAGATTATGACAAATCTTATTTTAGATTCATTCATACCTTTTACAAGTGGCTTAAAATAAACGGAAAGATATCCACCGACAAATATAGTTACGATAAAATAGGCCCAAACAAATGGGCGGTGCATAAATTCCTCCCATAACCCCGGTCCGGTATTATGGGCCAAACCTAAAGCCATCACCATATAATTTATCATAAATAACAAAGGCA
>JAHJLN010000422.1 GCA_018821715.1 Pseudomonadota bacterium
AAAAAAAATAGTTGAATTGATTGTTCTACCCAAGAAAGACGATAATGAAAAAGTGTCCCTTCTGCGCTGAAGAAATTCAAGACGAAGCGATAAAGTGTAAACACTGTGGTGAATTCCTTGATGCTTCCAACGCTCCACGCTTTTCAGGGGAAAAGATCCAATGGTATTTTAGAAAATCCTTTATCATCATCGCAATCTGTTGTGTAGGACCACTGGCATTGCCACTAATTTGGTGGCATCCACAAATAACAAGGGCATGGAAAATCGGACTCACAATAGGAATACTTGCGCTCAGTTGGATCTTGTTCCAATCCACAATGGAATCCATTCGGACTCTCAAGGAGTATTCCAAGCTGCTTGAAGGGCTGTGAAATGGTCAACATGAGCTATTTGCAGAACACTTTATTAATCAAAAACTATTTTTTAATTTTGACGACTAAAAGGTACCGTGGTTAATTGACTGACGTCGCCTCCAAATCAAACACTATTTACTTACTTTCCAAATTCTTTTGTTTTGTTGCCGATAATTTTTTTTTGGGGAGGGGATTCCGATCCAGCGATCTGGAAAACTCTGATTTTTGCAACAAAAATCATTTTTTTAAATAGAATAGAATCTTGTGAAATTTCTTTCTATGAATTCATGGAAATGGAAAAAAGGGGATGAATCCATTCAGGTGATGCTAATTTTCTCAGACCCCATAAGTTCATTGTCGTCAGCACTTATAAATTTTTGACAATGATGACAAACCATATTCAGTTTCTGGACATTTCCTTTAAAAAGAAACCTTTTACAATGAGGACAGCGGTATTCTTTTATATTCGGAGCGCTTTGATAAAATGGAACTTTCAACTCTTCAATATTTAAATTGTCCATTTCTTTTCACCATGTAAGGTTTATAGGGAATAAATCATTCTGATTAAAATAAAAATAAGCATGAATATTTATTATTCAATGATTCTTATAAATTTAAAACCAATGATGAGGAATTCATGGCTTTTCCCGATTGAAATATTATCTTTTTTATCATATGAAATATAAAAACTCTCAAAAATAATCGATGGGGGTCAAAAATGATTTGTCCGAAATGTAAAATAATGGCGGCAGTGGGATAATGAATACAGCCAAAGAAATGATCCGGAAGCTACCCAGATTTTTAAAAACAGGAACCTGTAGTTGGAAATATGATTCCTGGAAAGGATTGGTTTATTCGGATAATGTCGGCGAAAATTACCTTTCAGAATATGCCAACTTTTATAATATCGTGGAAGTTAATCAATGGTTCTGGTCGTTGTTCGGTGACAAGGTTGTCCTGCCGAAATCTGAAACTGTGTCGGAATATGTTGGATCAGTACCAAAAGATTTCCGTTTCAGTGTCAAGGTTCCCATGGCCAAACAAATCAACTCATTGATATTTCAATTTGAATATCTCAACAAGCAGGAAATGCTTTTATTTAAGAGGTTTAAAAAAAATGGCGCATAACTGTAAGAATTGCGGATTCCGAGCGAAATATGACAACCATCCGAAGTCACTTTTAGGTCGTGTCTGGAGATGGCATGCCGGCTGGTGCCCAGGGTGGAAAAAATATATTACCTCATTACCTGATGATGAACGGTTTAAGCTGGCCAAAAAGTATAGTATGGAAAAATATAAGGGAACACGATGACAGAAGAGATAAAAGACCAGTGCCAGGACCCTACTCAAAGCATAAGCATTGATTTACCTTGTCCGCTTGCAGAACGGGTTGAAAGGTATGCCAAAGAGAATGGGACAGATGTAACCGTTGTGTTGATTGAGGCCTTGGATGGTTTCTTGAGAAGACAGGGATGATTTATGATTGTAGAAGGTATCTTATCCATGATATGAATATTCATCTGCTTATGATCGGAAGGCGATACATTGACTGAACAAGATCGAAAAAAATGGAACTCAAAATACCTGAATAATATTGGGAGCTTAGACCCTTCAAAAATTATAGAAAAGTACATTTTTCTAGCATCTTGTGGAAACGCTCTGGATATTGCCTGTGGAAACGGGAGAAACAGTATATTTCTTGCTCAAAAAGGTTTCCAAGTGGATGCGATAGATATATCAACCATTGCCGCAAATCACCTTACAGGCAAAAATCCAAAATTAAATATGATCTGTCAGGACATAGATACCTGGCAAATCCCCCAGAATCGCTATCAGGTCATTATCAACATCCGCTTTATGGACAGACGTCTGTTTCCAATGATTCAGGCCGGTCTTAAGCCCGGTGGAGTCCTTATCTTTGAATCCTTTATTGATGGGAAAAAAGAGTATTGTCTTGAACCAAATGAACTGCTGCACGCTTTCGAGTCCCTCCATATTGTATATTATGAAGAACGAGAAGCAGAACACTCTGATAAATTTGATCAGTCAGTTTATCTTGTTGCAATTAAGAGATGTTGATATGGAATCCCAGATCAGATTTTTCAATTTATTTGGTCGGATATCATTTAAAATTCTTATCCAAAGGATGAAATTGAACAAATGTTGCACCGGTTGGAGGAAGCGCAAAAACCTATCGCAGCGATATGCGCTGCTACCACAGCAGTTGCACGTTCCGGACTTCTGAAAACAGGCGGTTCAATGGTCGCCTATAACACGAAACAAGGACGCGCATTTTCCACTTAAGAAATCTCGCCTCGTGGTCTAAGATTGGGGGTAGGCGCATGATGCATTTAAGCATGGGTTGTAACTCAAACACAAAAAGGAAACCAAAATGCCTTTGGTTAAAATAAGCCTGTTAAAAGGCAGGTCGAGATCTGAAAAAAAGCAGCTCCTGGATCTTGTGCATTCATCCTTTTAAACAACTTGGCTATCAGGACAATGACGCTTGTACTGTGCTCCATGAACCCAATCTGGACAATTGGGGTATACGTGGTGGTCAATCGGGAAGAGAAGTTGACCTGGGGTTTAATCTAAAAGTTTGAGGTCACAGCCATTTTATTTTTTACTTTGCAACTTCATCAGTTTTGCAATGGTTTTCATGGAAAAGTCAATCTGTTCAGGTGAGGCAACAGCATAATTTAACCGGATATAATTTTTAAACCGACCGGTTGGAGAACAGATTTCCCCAGGTGTCAAAGAAATGCCTTGCTTGATGGCCTGTGAATACAGCTCAATCCCGTCAATATCATCAGATGATTTTAGCCAGCACAGAAAACCACCTTGGGGTTGAGTGGCATTTGTCTCATCAGGCAGAAAGCGTTTAATCGCTTTTAACAATCCATGCTGTTTTTTGCATAATCCTGTGTCACCGATCGAATATGGCGCTCATATTGCCGGGTGGATAGAAAATCCGCCAACGCATATTGTGTATGTGAGGGAGCGCACAATGTGGAGATAAATTTGAGTGTCCGCGCTTTTTCAGTATACCGACCGGCTGTCATCCAGCCGATCCTCATATCCGGACAAATGGTTTTGGAAACAGAACTGCATAAAATCACCCTGCCATCTGAATCATAGGATTGGATAGTGGTTGGCCGATCTTCGGTAAATCCAAGGTCAGAAAAAATATCATCTTCAATCAGGGGAATATCATATTCAAATAGCAGTTGTGCAATTTTTTGTTTTTTAGCCCGGGGGCAGACATAACCGGAAGGGTTACTGAAAGACGGATTGAGTAAAATACCTTTAACAGGCCATGTTTGCAGCGCCGATTCCAGGATGTCCGTATCAATGCCGTCCATGGGGGAAGCAGGAATTTCTATGGCTTTTAGTTCCAGGACTTCCAGAGCCTGCAATACACCATAGTAACAAGGAGACTCCACTGCTATCAAGTCTCCGGGCTTTCCAATACACCTTAACGCAATGGTTAATGCTTCCTGGCATCCGGCTGTGACAACAATCTGGTCAGGGTGAACAGGAACGATCCCCTTAATTATCGGTATTGATGTGACCTATATTGTTTTTACACTTTTGATCGGATTTGGGATCGGGGAACTTTTTGATGCCTATCCATGGCTTTATCTTGCACTAAAATATGCAGGCAGTTTTTATCTTCTTTATTTATCCTATAAAATCTGGAT
>JAHJLN010000423.1 GCA_018821715.1 Pseudomonadota bacterium
GATCCCATTGTCATGACCACCGGGTCTGACCGGTATTATTACGTCAAGGACCGGCAGTACGCCATCAAGGCTGTTACAGATGATGCAGGAGTTATCCTTGAATCTTATGAATATTCAGCGTATGGTGTGATGACGATCTTTGACAACCAGCACAATGATATTACAGCCACAGGGTCTGCCATTGACAACCCCTACGGCTATACCGGCAGAAGGTGGGACAGCTATACCGGTCTCTGGTAATACCGCAACCGGATGTATTCTCCAACTCTGGGGCGGTTCATGCAGAAAGACCCGGCAGGGTATGTGGATGGGTTGAATCTGTATGCTTATGTCTTAAATAATCCTTTGATGTATTTGGATCCTATGGGGTTGACTGCTGTAGATCAAAGATTAACAGATGCTTTATTAAATTATACGCCGTCGTATGAGCCCGATTATAATAATAATTTGGTATGGAATGTGGAAAAAGGCTACACATGGGGAGAACCTCAGGCAGTTAGCACTTCGACTTCATATAAAACAAAAATTCCAGATGTTGATTATTCTATCAATACTTCATCATCTAATCAGTCTCGATCGCCTTCGCTTGATCTCGATGTTTTAATAGAACGAGAATCAAATAATAGGCTGAATGGAGGATCTTCATTTACTGGATCAGGGTATCCGGTTGCTGATAGTGGACAGACTGCATCAGACGCTGGAAATGGGTATAATTATACACCTCAAAATCATTCGGCTAATATGGAGGTAAGAGTCTATTCTTCAGATGCGTTTGGTGTTAAAGGGGTAAACCATGCTTTTGTTTATTCCCAGGAAAGTGGTAGAGGAAAAGGAACTGCAGGGTCATCATGGATTACTAAACAAGATGGTGTCGGAAATTTAAGTAGCCCATATAACGTGGTTTCCTTGCCTCCTGGAATGTCTGAAAGTGATTTTATGGATAAAATTGAAAACGCAGATGGTTGGAACAACTGGATATGGATACCTTATTTAAACGATTGTCATTCAGATCTTGAAAACGCATTCGATCAAGCAGGTGTGTCTTATCCTGGCGCTCCAAATGGAAGAATAGATTTTGATGACGAAATTAAAAATAGTTTCAATCAAACCATTTATCAATTAAGCAACCCACAAAATCTTAAGCGTTTATTTGGAGGATATTGAATTGGGTTTTTTCAAAAACAAACGATTATGGAAAAAAATGATGGTATGTGTAATTCTAATATTACCGATTATTTTTTCATGCAGTAATGAGTACACTACCCAACATTTTTCTTTTCCTCCAGGGAGTATGCCAAGCGAAAATAACTGGGAGTACACTGCATTAACAATTGTATCCTCAAAACAAAAGCCGATTACTAAAAAATCTAAAAAAAATGTTCGTATAAAAATTTATGATAAAAACAAGACTATTTTTTTGAATGATACTTTTAAATTTGTCAGTGCCTCAATACGTACAAATGTTGAATGGAAAGAATTTAAAGAAATTAGAATAAAACTATTTGAGGTTGGGAATAAATTTAGTGAAGATACTTACAATAAAAATCTTTTAAAGTCAGGGCCGAATAGCTTGCTTGAATTAACATATCAATACGACCAGGAAAGCAAACAATTTAAAAGAGTTAACTGACCACCTGGGACAGTTCCGGGGCGGACAGTTCCGTAAAGGGGTCAAGTCTGCCCTTGTAAAGGGGTCAAGTCAAGTCTGCCCTTGACTCTTGCTCATTGGGTTGACCAGGCGGTTCATGAATTTGGGGGACAGTTTACTTAATTTTACTGACAAAGATTTTAGCATTAACGATTTGTATGCCTTGGTAATGCTTGAGTTCTAAGAGATGATTATCTCCGGACACAATAAAATCAGCTTTGGCTTCCAGGGCACAGGCAAGGAATTTGTTATCTGACTTATCTTTCTTGATCCGGTCGGTTTTATAGCGATCCTGAGTGATGAGAAAGGCTCTCTCTCTGATCAGATCAACGATGCCATCTTCCTCGCCTTTGTAAATAAACAATTCTTTATGAATGTAAGATTTTTGAAGGGTTGCTTTGATCTCTTTTAATATCTCTTCAGATACAGCCAGTTCAAAGGATTGGGTAAGCCACAGTTCCTGAAGGTCGTAGGTAACACCTTTTTTTGCAAACAGGCCGGAGACAAACAGGTTTGTGTCAATGACCGCTCTAAACGTTTTGTTCTTCAAGCCTAACCGCCTGTACAGCTTTATCCACAATCTGCATAATATCTTCTTCTGAGTATCCTTTTGCCCGTTTGCGCAACTTGGTAAGGGTTTGCCTCATCCTGTCTTCCCAAGGTTCTTCTTTTTTTGATTTCATGACGTTTTGAACCTTGGTTTTAATGATGATGGCCTCGATCAGGCTTCTGATAATATTTTTGTTTTCTGCATCCATTTGTTCCACTTCCTTAAATTTCTCAAACAGATCAAGGTCTTGTATCTGGCTTAATCCGTCCTTGGGGACATTATCAAAAATCAGATAGTCGGCACTGGTCTCAAGGCCTTCTGCTATTTTTCTTAAGGTATCTGCCGTGGGGATGATTCTTCCGTTCTCATATTTGCTTAACAGTTTAGAATTAACCCCTGATTTTTTCTCAAGCAGAACCTGGGATAACCCTTTCTCCTGCCGAAGCATTCTTATTTTTTCTCCCAGAGATGGTGCCATATTAAGACCTCCTTGTGGTTTTTTATATAGTATACCACACGATTTTAAAAAGTCATTATCCCTATAGGAGAAAAAATATATTGATTTTACAATTAGTATCCTATATAGCACCTTTTAGGGTGACACATATGCTATATAGACTTTTTTTAATTATAGCAAATATTTTTATGGATACGGTCAGAATTTAAAAGGCCATCAACTCGAACTCGGGAAAGTAACCAGTTGATGGCCCTGAAACGAGATTACAAAATTATTTGTAACCGCTTCTATTTTTCTATCGTATCTCCCCAATTAAATCAAGAACAGGCGAATCAAGAAAGGGGGTGATCTAATTGAATACCAGTCTTGAAACCACAGATATCTTTAGAGGTGCATTCTTCATGTGCATGGGCGGCGACTTGCAAGATATCCAGTTCAGCAACCGACAGATCGCAAGTTTTATGTTCAAGGGTCCGGATCTTCACGAGCATGACAAAGCCTATATCAACGGCCATGCTTTGGTTAATCCGTTGCAGTTCAGGGAAGCTTTGAACCAGCTAAGAGACATCCTGTTTAAAAACCTTAGAGATAAAGAGATGAGATATGATAGAACAAGAACGAATCGACTGTATAAAGGCAGTTACCGACCTTAAAGTCCTGGCAGAATCCAAGGGGATCCACTTAAAAAAGAACGGTAAAGGATACTTTGGCCTTTGCCCCTTCCACCATGATAAAAATCCTTCCTTATCCATTACTCCTTCAAAAAACGAATGGCACTGCTTTGGGTGCGGCAAGGGCGGTGATGTGATTCGATTTGTTGAACTCTATGACCAGGTGGATTTTAAGGAAGCGGTCAGACGGCTTGATACTTCTTCTTTAACTGCAAAATCGGCAGTTAAAAAGAAAACAGATGCAAAACCTGATCTTACCCCGGGTCATATAAAATTGTTCAACCGGGTGATTGAATTTTATCATACGGCTTTTGCTGAGGATACCAGGGCCAAAGAATATCTGAATAAAAGGGGTATCACAGACAACCGTGTATTTGCAGACTATAAAACCGGATTTGCCAACGGAACCCTTTTAAAGGTGCTGCCGGAAGATAAAAAGATCATCAGGCAGTTAAAAGAAATAGGGATTTTAAATGATAGAGGCAAAGAACTTTTTTATAATTGCGTAACCTTCCCGGTGTTTGATTTTAAGGGTAACCCCTGCGGTATGTACGGCAGACGGATTGATAATAAAGGGGCAAGTCATTTGTATCTGCCGGGAATCCGCAAAGGCGTGTTTAACTGGCAGACGGTTAAAACTCATAAAAATATCATCCTGACAGAATCCATTATCGACAGCCTGACCCTGATTAATACAGGGATAAAGAACACCATTCCCTGTTATGGGGTAAACGGCTTTACCGATGATCATTTGACCTTGTTCAAACAATATAAAACAGAACAGATATTCATCTGTTTTGATGGTGATGAACCGGGAAACAAAGCCGCTGATACCGTGAAGCAAACACTTGAACCCGCCAACCTTAAAGCAGATATAGTGAAGTTACCCCAAGGCCAGGACATCAATGATTTTTTTCTTTTAACCGCAGGCCCTAAAGAAGCATTTAAGGATCTGATAGCCTTGGTAGATCCTAAGGCAGTTAAAGATAAAAAAGCACCAATAGTGCTTAAAACAGAATACGGCTTTGCCATGACTATTGATGACCGCAAGTACGAATTGCGGGGTATCACCCGCAAAGACGGCAAGCTTAAGGCCACAGTCAAAGGCATCATCGATAAAAATATGCATGTGGATACCGTGGATTTTTACTCTGCAAGATCAAGGGCATTTTTAATCAAGGGGTTATGCAACCTGTTCAACAAGGAAGAAAGCTTGATCACCCTTGATGTAACAAGACTTTTGGAACAGGCAGAGCAGTACCGGGCAAAAGAATCGCAAGATAAACCGGATCAGGCCATGACGGATAAAGACAAGGCAGAGGCCTTAAAGTTCCTGCAAAATCCGGATATGTTCAACGAGATCCTCAAAGACTATGAAACACTTGGCTACACCGGTGAAGAAATGAACAAGCTGTTGTGCTATGTGGCTGCCATCTCCAGGAAAATGGAATCTCCCTTATCTGTCATGATCCAGTCAAGGTCTGCTGCCGGTAAATCCTATTTGCAGGATACCGTATTATCCTTAGTTCCTAATGAAGACTGTGTAAAATATACGAGACTTACCGACCAGGCATTGTTTTACACGGGCAGTAAAAGCCTTAAACACAAGATCCTTGCCATAGAAGAGCTGGACGGCATGAACGGGGCAATCTACTCGATAAGAAGCATCCAGTCATCAAAACAGATCTCCATTGCCTATACCGGCAAGGATAATATGACCGGGGAACAGCAGACAAAAGTCAACACGGTGGAAGGCCCGTTGATGGTCTTTATCACCACCACCCAGGTGGATATTGACGGAGAGACCACCAGCCGGTTTGTGTTTATCTCCATTGATGAATCAGAAGACATGACCAAAAAGGTGTTGATAAAACAAAGACAGAATCACACCATGCAAGGCATGATCAATAAACTTGCATCCAAAGAGATCATTAAAAAGCATCACAACGCCAACCGGCTTTTAAAGCCCTTACATGTGTTTAATCCCTATGCAGAGCTTTTGACCTTTACCAGTAAATCATTGAGAGCAAGAAGGGACCACACCAAATATTTAAATCTGATCCTGGCCATTGCGTACCTGTTCCAGTACCAGAAGAAAATCCATACCCTGGATTTTAAAGATAAGACCATTGAATACATCGATGTAAGTCTTGAGGATATTGAAAAAGCCAACACCATTGCAGGGTATGTGCTCGGCAGATCCTTGGATGAACTGGCACCACCATCACGTGCATTGCTGGAACTGATCCGGAACATGGTTGAAACTCGTGGTAAGGAACCCGGAACCCATCATTTTACCCGGAGAAATATCCGCAAGTTCTCAGGCTGGAGTGACTTCCAGGTAAAGACCCATATCAGGCAGCTTGAAGAGTTGGAATACCTTTATACGGTAATGGGTAAAAAGGGCAAAGAATATGTGTATGAGCTTGTTTACAAGGGTGAAGGATCGAACGGCCAACCTTTTGTAATTGGCCTTACCGATACCCGGCAGTTAAAAGAGAAAGCCATTAAGGCAGATATCAACCTGGAGGGGTAAATTTGATACTTGGAGGCCTGTTTTTGTAACTTGGAGGGTACTTGGAGCCCCCTTGGAGGGCACTTGGTGATTTATCTTTTAACTGCTGTAATCCTTATCTATCAACAATCTTCACTTTAAACCACCTTAACTTGGTGGTGATCCCTGCAACATTAATTAAAGCACATCACTGATAAAAAAGGAGTCATCATATGCATAAAAAATTATTGGACCACTTCAAAGGACATCTGCATGTCTTGAACCGCAGTCCTGCTACCATCAACGCTTATGTGCAGCACACTCAACTATTTTTGAAGGCAGCGGATGTGACCAATATCAAACAGGTGACAACCGCCATCATAGAATCCTGGATCAAAGATTTATACGATTACAGAACCGCCCAGGATCGGCCTTACAGCACCGCAACCATCTGTGCAAAGATACGATCAATAAAACGGTTCTTTGAATTTTTAGAGAAATCCAACACCATCTTTATTGATCCTGCAGAGTTCATCACAGAACCTAAAATAAATAAAACAAAGATCAAGCCCACATTGACCGAGCATGAAGCTAAGCAGATCCTGGATCAACCCAATCTTGGCACATTAACCGGAATCAGGGACAGGACCATGATAGAGGTCTTTTACGCCACCGGCATCCGGATCAATGAGCTATGTTCCCTTACCATCTATGACACAGATGTTCAAAGCAGCACCTTGAGGATCAACAAGGGCAAGGGATACAAAGATCGAGTAGTACCTTTGGGACGCCATGCTGTTAAGTTCATCAAAGAATACATATCAAAGGTAAGGCCCAAGCTGGCAGTTAAGAATAAAACCATCCGGTATCTATTTATCGGCCAGGACAGCAAGCCTTTAGGCAAACAGACCGTGGGGCTTATGATAAGAACTTATGCAAGAAAAACCAAAATAGAAAAGAGAGTCACAGCCCATACGTTCCGGCACACCTTTGCAACTCTTCTGGTTAAAAATGGTGCCCAAATCGTTGCAGTTCAAAAGATGTTGGGCCATGAGAATCTTAGAACCACCCAGGGCTATATCAGATCATTGATCCCGGATATTAAAAAAGAACATCAAAAGACCCATCCCAGGGAAAAGGATCAGGAGAGAATAACAAAACCTAAAGCAATAAGGAAAGGACGATGAAACAGTATATAAAAAGCTTTGAACAAAGCCTTGCAGTGATCAATCTTGCCCCTGGCACCATCAAATTAAAGATCTGGAAACTCACCAGGTTCATTGAATATTTAAATCAAAACAGTATCGATAATGTTGACAATATCACCACCCAAATCATTGAGGCATACCGGGTTGAAATCTACCACAGCCTGAATGAAAAAGGACATCAGAACAGCGTGGCCTATCAAAACAGCATGTTGACTGTGATCCGGCAGTTCACCCGATACCTTTATAAACAAAACCTTATCGTCTCTGATCCGGGTAAAGACATCAGGTATGCAAAGATCCCTAAAACATTGCCCAAAAGCGTGCTGACACCAAAAGAAGCTAAAAAAATCATCCATGCTCCGGACTTGAGAACCATTACCGGATACAGGGATAGAACCATCCTTGAAATCCTTTACAGTTCTGGCATAAGAAAGGATGAAGTTAATCAGCTGACCACAAAAGGTGTAGATTATCATGATGGGTATTTGATGATAGAAAACGGCAAGGGCGGTAAAGATCGTATTGTACCCATTGGAAAGATCGCCTGCAGATATCTTGAGAATTATATCAAGTCTGTTCGACCTGAATTATTGATAAACAAAGGAGTTGATCATTTGTTCCTGTCATTGAGAGGCAGACAATTATCTAAAAATGTTGTGTGGGACCTGGTGAAAAAGTATGCAAAAAAAGCCAGGATAAAAAAGAATGTCCATCCCCATACGTTCCGACACACCTGTGCAACTGGCATGTTAAAGAACAAGGCAGATTTAAATACCATCCGGAAAATCCTGGGACACTCATCGTTGAACACCACCCAGATTTATACTCATTTGAATATATCTGACCTTAAGGCCGTTCATAAGAAATGTCATCCCCGTGAGAAAGATAAAGTATAATAAATAGCGGATCAGCGGAGCGTCTGTGTGCTCGGGCTACAGCCCTGACGGTCTTCCGCTCCCTGCGCGCACAGCCGGCCATTATTTTATACCCACCCCCCACCCTGAAAGGATGGGGGCCTTTATTATATGCCCGCCCACCCGTCTACAGGCTTGAGTCAAAGGGGTGAAGACACCAGGGCGAACCAAGCCGGTCCGTTCGGCATATCCGATAATGCCGCATTATCGATACATGGCCTTGGCCGTACAGCTTTTGCAAAAAGCGCAAAACCTGCACCCCCAAGGCTTCCCTCACTCCCCTTTTACATAAAACCTGTTATGTAAACATGCCGCCCTGGACGCCTCTTTGATCAACCCTTCCGCCTCCCCCTGAAAACCCTGCGGTTAAAAGAAAAATCAAGGATATATTTTTTATTTTAACTGCTTTTAAAAAGGGCTTTAATGCGGTATGAAAAGTATAAATATCTGGTGAGCTTATCAGTATGATGATTTGATTTTTAGTGATTTTTTGATCTTTTACAACTTTAAGGTTTGGGAAGCAAAAGGATTGACAGCGGCGGGATTTGGACTTTTAGGCTGAACTAACTCTAAAGGATTATTGTCCTAAATAATCCTTTGCTCTACACAGATCCCATGGGATTGGTGGCTACCACGTCTGACTGGTATAATGACGGTAATGCCATTATGGGTTGGGACAGTGACAGCAGCGCTGCCAACACCCCTGAATGGGTTAATGACGGTGATGCCTTTATGGGTGGTGATAATTCGAGCAGAAACAATTCCCCTCCTACGCCCACTGAACCAAACGCTAATTTACCAAGTGGTGCTATTTCTGCAGCTACAACGGCTATCAGTAATTATGGCACAGGACTCATAAATAATGCTTTAGAAGGAAATGTCAGGTTAGAAAAAAGTATTCAAAAAATCACAGAGTTTGTAAGTGACGGCTTAAAAAGATCGAAACAGCTAGGAGTTGATGTTTCCGATTGGAAAATTGCTCGACTTGCTGAAAAAGTTAAAGTGGGCAAATCAGCTATTTCTGCAATGAAGCATGCAGCTAAATTAGCCGGGCGGGTTCTGCCCGTGGCAGGTATTGTATTAGATGTCGGTGTTGATCGCTATTTAAATCCAGGACATTCAATCGAAAGAAGTGCTTTGCCTGCGTTTGCCAGCTTTTTAGGTGCAACGGCAGGAGCTGCAGGTACTGTTCTTGTGGTAGGAGGTTCTACAGTTGCTGCCGCCCCTGTAATTGTAGGTGTCGCTGCTGGTGTTACCGCTGGCTATGGAGTGGGTAAATTAATGGATTGGTATGATCAATGGAAAAAGAAATAATATATGCTTTAATAGCTTCAATAATGTTGTCCTTAACACAGTTTATTTGGATGAATTTTCTGTATGAAAGAAAACGTATAGAAACGTGGCCCAAAAAATTATTTTTGAAACAGTTTATTCTATTAAATGTTGTGACTTTTGGATTATCTCCAATACTTTTTTTAATTTTTCATTTTGATGAGATATTGGAAGAAAGGTATTTTAGAATGCTGCCATATTTTTTATCCATTGTAATCTATTTTATTCCATTAATGATACTAATACTTATTGTTGAAAAGTATTGTGACAAAAGTTATAAAAAGTCTTAAGAAATAACAGCTAACGGTTTAGTCATCGGATAAATGGGGTCAGAGGATGAAGAACGGGGTCAAAGAACGGGGTCAGGTCTTGAATTATAAGGTTTTAAAGAGAAAGGCCTTGGTGATCAGCGTTTACAACCTTCTCTACCGCCTGACATGAAAAGCTGCAAGTCCAAGTTTTGTCATGCTTTGTTCAGATCCGGAGTACATAATATGGCCCAATTATCAGACAGAATTTTTTGTCATGATTTTTGAAAAAAGCGCTCAATGTAGCCTTGCAGGGTCAGGTCTTGAATTATAAGGTTTCTTGCCTTTAAGATTTAAGGATATTCAAGCAGGTCCAGCTCTTCAATGAACCTGTAATCCTTTTGGTTTTTGGATATTAATTGGGTGTTGGTAACAATGGCAGTTGCTGCAATCAGGGCATCTGCAATCAACAGCCCGTGACTGAGCCGGTAAGTTTTGAGCAGGTCTGCTGCCGTATCGGAGATCTGCTCATTCAGGCTGATGATCTCAAACCGTTGTAAAAAGTGTTCCAGGGATTTGAGTTCTTTTTTGTTCCGGCACCCGATAATCAGTTCCATCTGGGTAACAGCGCTGATGGCTAAGGACGATTTGTCTTCAATTTGCTGGAGGCAGTTTACAGCGTCATCAATACACCGGGCCGCATCAATCAGGATATCCGTGTCAACTATGATCATATCAGCTTGCTCCCCACTCTGACTCCCTGGTGTTGCGGACCCACTCGCTGCTGTCCTTCATATCCTTGCGACCTTCCCAGATCCCGATAAAAGGTTCATTGGCTATTTTGTTGCGGGCGGCTTTTTTACTCGGCCGGATTCTTTTGTAACGTATCTTTAAAAACTCTATAAAATCTAAGACCTGACGTTGTGCTTCAGGCGGCAGGGTTGCGATGTCGTTATTTATATTCTGCGGTTCCATTTTATCCCTCTATATTTCATTGCCAGTGCTTAAAACTGGTGTTTTTTAATAAAAGTATCAAGAAGTGC
>JAHJLN010000424.1 GCA_018821715.1 Pseudomonadota bacterium
GCTCAAGTCAATCTACTCAGATAATGGCGGCCTGGTTTGTTTTTACCCAGCCGACCTTGCCTTTTGAAAACAATATTTTTAAATATCCGTCCCGCTGCGCCTGAACACTTACCTTGGTGCCGGCATGAAGACTGAATAATTTTGTAGCCGTGTCTGTCACCCCTGATCGAACGGCGACTTCTTCTTTCACAATGATCGCATTCAGCCGGGAAGATCGTTTATAATAATTCACGCTTGTGATGGTAGTGACCAGAACAAACAGAGAGCACAAAAGGATGCCGATTCCTGAAAAAACCAATTGTTTTTTTACCACTCTTATGGCTGCCCATGCAAAAAAAATAAAGGAACTAAAGATGGCCGTGATCTGAATTGTTTTTTCAGAAACCAGGTTTTCCCAGAAAAAAAGGACATCCATGACAGTCATGGGGGCTTCTTTTTTATCCTTCACAAGGGTTGCGGCATACTCAAGGTTGAACTTGAGATCCGGATCATTGGGCGCTAGAATTTTTGCTCTTTCGTACCATAAAACAGCCTGACCGATATCATTGGCTTTCAGATAAGCGTTTGCAATATTATAAAAAAGATAGGGATTTTTAATCGGCTGTTTTGCAACGGCTTCAAACTCAGTGGCTGCTTCTTTGAAAAGACCGGCCTTATAGTTTTTAATTGCGTCAATGAATGTGGCTGTGGGATTGGCCATGACCTTTTGCGGGATAAAAGAAAATAGTCCCAGACAGATCACGGCAATGCATAACGCCTTCATTGCCTGTCGGATTTGAGACAAAAGCAATCCTGCCTTTTTTTCATCAATTTTCTTTCCCCCAAACCGAACAGATTCTATGGTGTCCAGCAGATGAATAATTTGGTCTATTTGAGTCTTCTCCATATCGGCATCCGTTAAAATCGTCCGGGCTTCATTTATGGTGACGGTTTCCCCCCTTTTTTTTTCCTTTGGCAAGGATAAACGCCACCAGCCCGGAATATAAGTGTCCTAAAAACCGATTATCCTCAGTATTCATTGCCCGGGCCTGTTTTAAATGATATTTTGCCTTTTCCTCCATTCTCTTTTCAATGGGCACATCTCTTTTGGCAACCAGGGTATAAAATTTAACCCCTGAAAACAAAACAGCCGGAATCGACAATAACAGCATAAAAACAAAAGGATCTATCTGCCGGTAATCCTTTAAGGCCTCCAGCCCTTCTTTTATTTCCAGGATATCCTTGTTGATAAGGGCAACCTCTTCTTTTTTCACAGACTTGTCTTTTGTTCCGTTTGACGGTGTTACGGCAAGGTGAACCGCTTCAGACGGCGTAACTTCAAGCTGGATTTGATCTGTCAAAACCGTCTGATATGCCTTTTGATCCACGTCAAAATATGTCAGAGAAACAGGGTTGATCACAAAATTTCCAGGGTTGACGGGAACAATGGCTTTCTTGAATATTTTAGACCCTTCATACCCGGTTTCCGTCAGCTGAACCGTTTCAACCGGGTTGTCATCATAGACTTTAAAGGCTTGTTTATCCAGATCAATTTCAGGGAGACCTGCATCCATGATATTTCCTGCCCCGGATATATGAATGGTAAGCGTGGCTGATTCTCCCGCCTTAAGGCTTGTTTTGTCCACGTTTGCCTTGATATCAAAACGGCCGACAAGTCCTGAGAACTTCTCTTTACCCGAGTATGGGGGAACCTGTGCGACATCAATCTTGACCGGGTTTGAAGCCACCCGTACGGGTTTAAAACTATTGGATGAAAAAAACGAATCATTAAAAAATGAATCAAACCGGGGGTCCCGGTTTGATTTTACAACCACATTGGCGACCAGGACTGCAGGATCAATGGTAAAGGTTCCAGGGCTTTGAGGGATAATAATATAATTGACCTGGGTAACCTGGTAAAGGACTCCGTTAATGGTCTGTGTATAACTTTTTTCCTTTTCAAATGGTTTTGCTGAAAACCCTGTAAATACAGGCGGATTTTCAAATCCCAAACCGGATAATCTTCTCGAAGTAAAAAATTTTAAGGAAAAAACCGTCTGCTGCCCGACAACAAGGGTTGATTGTGCTACATCGGCTTTGGCAAACAGGGCTTTAACGTCATCCGGGGCCACCACCTGCTCCGAGACCTGGATGATAATCTCCCGGCTGGCAGCGGTCTGACCGTCCTTTGTGGCCGTTATGGCAGGAATCTTCAGTTCCCCTTTTTTTAGGGGAATCAGAACATATTGATAGGTTGTCTTATGTTCTGATTTACCATTAATATAATTATAAGCTGTAGCCGTCCCCCTTGAGATCACCTTGAAGTCCTTTATCATGGAAAGATCCAGATCTGCTTTGCCGCCGGTTACCTCTACTTGTAAAAAGACAGAGTCTTCCCTGGAAATACGGGTTTTGTCCACCTGGGCCGTGATATCGAAACACAAACCGATTGAAGGTATTGCCATAAGCAACACCACAGCCATGAAAAAAATTCTTTTTAGTTTCATATCCTTACCAGTCTTTTTCAATATATTGTTTCTGCAACACAGGCATCATTGCACGCCCCGGTTTATCTTCAAGCCGGTTTAGCATATTTTCCATATTCTTTCCAGCCTGGAGCGCCTGTTGATCTTCAGGGGGTGACGCGTCCTTCCCCTTGGCGGGTTGAGGCTCATCCTCACGGGGTTGAGGCGGGGTGTTTTCTTTTTGATCCGGTTGTTGATTTTCCTTGGAGCCCGGCTGGCTCTGCTGCTGATTCGGGTCCTTTGCCTGATCTTTATCCTTTTGGGAATCTTTATTTTGATCTTTGTTGTCCTGATTTTGATCCGGGTTCCGACCGTCTTTTTTCTTCTGATCGTCTTTGTTTTGATCTTCTTTTTTTTCCTGATTGTCTTTATCGGATTTGGATTGCTGCTCTTTTTCCTGTTTTTTTTGTTTGACAAACTCCAGGTTTTCTTTGGCCTGTTTATCCTCTGGAAAAGCGGCCAATATATTTTCATATCCCTTGACAGCCTCATCCAGGTTTCCCATTCGATATTGGGTGTTGGCAAGATTATACCGGGCATCATGACGCAGCTTTGCATCAGTGGATTTGGCCGCCTCTGTAAAATTTTTTTGGGCCTGCTCATACTCTTTGTTCATATAGGCTGCAGCACCGATATCATAATAGATCTTTGCATTGTCCGGATTGGCAAGCTGGGCATCAATAAAATGCTTTTTGGCCTGTTCATATTGCCCGGCATCATAGGCCTGTATTCCCTGTTTGACACTGGAAGAAACCATTTTTGCCTGGACAGGATTATTCTGGGCGATAAAAAAACTGATACAAAAGGCAAAAACAAACACCACCAATCCATGTGATTTCTTTTTTGAAGACAGCACAAATTCTATCAGCAATAGTATAAGGCCGGGGAATAAAAACCATTGATACCGGTTTTCCCAGACTTTTTTCTTCCCGGATGTCAGGGTCTTTGACTCCATGGTGCCACGGATCTTGTCTGTGTAAATCAGATCAAGGTCCATATCCCCTGCCACAGACCTGACATAGGTTCCGCCGGTCAGGGCAGCCAGCTTTTCAAGGCCTTGTTCATCCACTTTTGACAGGATGATATTGCCGGATGCATCTTTTTTAAATCCTCCGTTTTCATCGGGTATGGGGGCACCCTGAAGATCCCCCACCCCGATGGCAAAAATTTTAATGCCCTGTTTGGCCATTTCTTTAGCTGCTTCTTCCACGGTTCCCTGAGTGTTTTCTCCATCTGTAATAATAATGATGGCTTTCTGGGTATCCGTCTCTTTTTCAAACCCATTATAACTTGTCATGATTGCCGCGTGAAGATTGGTCCCGCCCGTTGGCAGAAAGCCTGGATCAAGCACTTTTAGAAAAATATTAAAGGCTTCGTGGTCAAGGGTTAACGGGCACTGGAGAATGGCATTTCCGGAAAAAGCCACCAGCCCTGCCCTGTCGGATTTCATCATCCGCATCAGATCAATGATTTCTCTTTTTGCCCGCTCGAGCCGATTGGGCTTGATATCCTGGGCCAGCATACTTTTTGAGCAGTCAAGGGCAATCATGATGTCCACCCCTTTTTGGGTGGTTTTTTCCCACCTGTACCCCAGTTGCGGTCCTGCCAGCGCAACAATGGCAAACCCTGAAGCAAGTATGATCAGGCTTGTCTTTATCCACCGTCTTTTAGGATCAAATCCCGGAACAATCAAAGCAAGCATATCCGGCCCGGCAAATCTGTGAAGTATTTTTTTCCGTTTTCTAATGCCATACACCATGATACCGAAGATGGGGATCAATGCCCATAATAAATTCAATAAATAGGGAGCGGCAAATTTCATCTCAGGGTATCCTTAAAAATCTTGTATTGCTCAACAGTATATACAGGACAAAAAAAATCAACCCCATGATGAGCAACCCGGGATACAATTCCTTGTACTCCACCCATTTTTCAACGTCCACCTTTGTTTTTTCAAGGCTATTGATCATCTCATAAATCTGTTCTAAAGACGCTATGTCCCCTGCTTGAAAAAAGCTGCCCGATGTCTGATCGGCAATTTTTTTCAATGCGTCCAGATCCACATCCACTTTCTGGTACACATACCGTTTGCCAAAAAGGCCGTCCACAAGGAACGGGGCCTCTCCTTTTGTGCCCACCCCGATGGTATAAATTTTCACCTTTCTTTTAGCGGCAATCTTTACTGCATCCTGCCAGGCCAGTTCGCCTGAATTGCTCTTTCCGTCGGTCAAAAGAATAATAATATTGGATTTGCTTTGAATATCTTCAAGCCGTTTTAATGAAATACCGATGGCATCGCCAATGGCTGTTCTGGGTCCTGCCGCCCCGATTTCCAACCGGTCCAGGATAAAGGCAATGGTATTATAATCTCGGGTCAACGGCAACTGGGTAAAGGCATTTGATCCAAAGACCACCATGCCGATACGGTCTCCTTCCCGTTTCATGATGAATTGTCTCACTACATGCTTGACTGCTTCAAGGCGGGTTACAATCTTATCGTCCTTTTTAAAATCAAGGGCTCTCATGGATTCGGAAAGATCCAGTGCCAGAATAATATTGACCCCTTCGGTGGTGACATTCATTTTCTTATCCCCCCACTGGGGCCTTGCAAGGGCAAGGATGAGCAGAACAAGGGCGATTATTTTTAAACCTGGGATAAATTTTGAGAGCCTTACCATAAAAGATAACGAAAGCGATTCAACCCCGTTTAACGAGGATACCTTGATATGGCCGAAGCTTTTCTTTTTAAACTTTAAAAAAAGGATAAGAACAACCACCATAATGAGCAATAAAAAAAGGGGGGATGCAAACCTGAACATTATTGCTCTTCCTCATTTTTTTTACTGGTCTGATTTTTTTCTATCTGATGGATTAGTTCCCGGATAAATAAAAGATCTGCTTTTACCCCGTCTTTTTCAGGGGAAGTCCCGGCATATTTAAATGGATCAGACCGGTTGAGGAACAGTGAAATATCTGTTTTTACAGTTTTAACAAGATCCAGCCGGTTCATATGTTTGATAAATTCCTGGGAGGTCATCTCAATGGCATTGATGCCAAATGAGCGGCCGATATATTTTCTTAAGACCGCTGTCAGATCAAAATAAAAAAGTCTTGGCACTAAAAGTTCTCTTTGGGAGAGAAGATCAAGTTCCTTTAAGGCTGCCGCATAGGGTGCCAGGGGTTGGGGAAGATGTTTAAGATCTTGGGGTTGTTTTCTTTTTTTCAACCATTTTTTTACCAGAAAAAACAAAAGGACTAAAACAAGGATTCCCCCCAACACCATAAAGATAATTTTAAGAATCATTGGATCAAAACCAACCGGAACCGGAGGTCTTATGTCATGGATATCCTGCATTTATCTCAATCGCCTTTCCCTGAATCTAAAGTATTTTGACAAGGTGTCGGATACGGATGCGCTGGTTTCAAGTTCAATCACATCACTTTTGGCCTTGGAAAAAATACCCAGGGTTTTTTTGTAACCTGCCGCCTTTACTGCTGTGAATTCTTTGCGGATTTTTTTATTGAATCCATCAAAAACCAGCTGGGTTTCGGTTTCAAAATCAGACAAAGTGATAATGCCGTTAAAAGGAAGTTCAAATGCGCCTTTATCATAAATCATCACCCCGATGATCTCATGGCGTTGTCGAATCGTTCTCAGACTTTTCAGATACCCGTCATCTAAAAAGTCGGACAGAACAAAGACAAAAGATCTTTTCTTGGATATTTTTGCCAGATAATCCAATGCTTGAGATATATTGGTGCCGTTCCCCTGAGGCGAAAAGGTGAATATCTCCTTGATCACCCGCCAGATATGACTGGACCCTTTTTTGGGCGGTATATATTTTTCAACGCGGTCTGTAAAAAAAATCACCCCTACTTTATCATTGTTTTTAATGGCGTTGAACGCAAGAACCGATGCCACTTCGGCAGCTCTTTCAAGTTTTGGTCCTGAAAATGTTCCGAATTTCAAGGACGAACTCATGTCGATCAGCAGCATGACAATGCTCTCGCGCTCTTCCTTGTACAGCTTGACAAAGGGCCTGGCAAACCTTGCAGAAACTTTCCAGTCAATGGTTTTGACATCATCGCCAGGGCAATATTCCCTGACTTCTTCAAACTCAATACCCGAACCCCTGAAAACGGATTTATACTGTCCTGCCATGATACTGTTTACCGTTCGGCTGGATTTAATGTGAATCCGTTTTATCTTTTTTATTATATGTGCCGGAATCATCTGATATGGTTTCCCTTATGGCACCTCGACGGAATCAAAAATATTTTGAATAATGGTGTCACAGGAAATATCTTCAGCTTCAGCCTCAAAGCTTAAGATAATTCTGTGGCGCAGCACATCCGGTCCCACAAGTTTGATATCCTGGGGTGTGACATAGGCTCTGCCCGATAAAAATGCATTCACCCTGGCTGCTTTTGCAAGGAAGATACTGGCCCTGGGCGATGCACCAAACTCGATATATTCAGCCATATCCATCCCGTATTTCTCCGGCTGCCGCGTACTGAAAATAAGGTCAACAATATACTCTTTAAGTTTTTCATCCACATAGATCTGATCCATTAATTCGCCCATGACGGCAAGCTGGTCACAACTGATGACAGGATTGATAATCTCAGGCTTTTGAAAACTGTTTTTTTTAAGAATTTCAAGTTCCTGGGTTTTGTCAGGGTAATCAATGCACACCTTGAGCATGAACCGGTCCACCTGTGCTTCGGGCAAAGGATAGGTCCCCTCCTGCTCAATGGGATTCTGGGTGGCAAGAACCAGAAATGGAGACGGCAATAAATAGGTCTGGTCTCCAATGGTCACCTGCTTTTCCTCCATGGCTTCCAAAAGGGCGGACTGCACTTTTGAAGGGGCTCTGTTGATCTCATCCGCCAGGATAATATTGTTAAACAGCGGCCCTTTTCTTGTGATAAAATCAGCTGTTTTGGGGCGATAAATCTCCGTACCGGTCAAATCTGCCGGAAGCAGATCCGGTGTAAACTGAATTCGCTTGAACTGTGCCTGTACCGCAGATGCAAGGGCCTTTACCGCCCGGGTTTTCGCAAGCCCCGGCACTCCTTCGATAAGGATGTGCCCACCGGTTAAAAGTCCTGTCAAAAGGCTGTCCACCAGTTTATCCTGACCGACCAGTTCCTTTGAGATTTCCTTTCGGATACTTGCGATAAGAAGATGACTTTCCTCAATTGCTTCTTTGATCTGTTCCATAATTCCTAATGTCCCATACCATTAAATTTGCACAAAATTGATCCTGCAAAAAACTGTTTTCCAATCCATGAAGTTTAACTAATATAGTATTGGTATTTAAAGTGTCAAGAAATGAAACAAGCAGGGAATAAGCCTTTGTTCCCTACTTGTTTATCAGCTGATCCGCATAAAGAGAGGAAGTGACTTTGACCACCTTTGCAATGTGATCTTTAATGGCTGTTTTATTTTTTAACGGATAATTTCGAAATGTCATTAAAATTCCGGCAAGGGATGCAATAAAAGACAGGGAATACAATCTTGCATTCTCATTTTTTACGCCATGCCTTACCAGAAGCTGTTCAAAAAGATCAAAAAAGATCCTTGTGACTGAATCAAACTTGCCCATAACAAGATTAGCCAGATTATCCTTGAGCATCAGGTAGGTCATCATCTGAAAGGTTGATTCATTTTCAATGAGGTGATCCACAAATTTTATGGCAAATTCTTCAATGCTGGCAGGTTTATCCTTGAGCACCATGGCTTTAAACTCTTTGCTGGCAGAAGAGATATCCTGGATAAACGCCTCATGGAACAATTCTTCCTGGCTCGGAAAATACCGGTAGATGGTTGCAGGAGAAATACCTGCTTCCTCGGCCACTTCCCGCATGCCCACTTCATAAAACGGTTTTTTCGCAAAAAGCGCTAAAGCCGAATCTATAACAATTTGTTTTCTAGCTTGTTTTTCCTTTTCTTTTAGCTCTGCAAATCTGGATTCCACCACTGAATTACCCCTTCTTGTGCATATTATAGATTCAATAACCTATTTTCCATATCATTTGTTTTTCCTCATGACAAGGCAAAAGATATTTCTATGCACAAGAACGCAAAACAGGATTAAACCTTGAACGTCAGCACTATTTTTTTCATTTCCTCGGCCATGGCGCTCATTTTATCCGCACTCTGCATGACAAGGTCGCTGCTGTTTTTCATCTGATCCGTAGCTAAATTAACACCGCTGATCTCCTCGGTAATACTGTCTGCAACCTGGGACCCTTGATTCACATTTTCATTGGCATCCTGGATGCCCACAGACAGGCTTGAAATATTGCTGACAATCTCCTGGGTAGCGGCTGATTGCTGGGTCACTGCAGCAGCAATGGTAGTAACAATGTCATTAACATCACGGATAACACCGGAAACCATTTTAATGGACCCCACCGTTGCGTCGGTATTGCTCTGGACATTATCAATCTGTTTCCTGATATCCTGTGTTGCGGCTACCGTCTGATTGGCCAGTTCCTTGATTTCATTTGCAACAACGGCAAATCCTTTACCGGCTTCCCCTGCCCTTGCAGCCTCAATGGTTGCATTGAGTGCCAGAAGATTGGTCTGGTCTGAAATTTCCGCAATCGTGTCAGTCACTTTGCCAATAGATTGGGCAGCCTTGTTTAATACCGACATGCTGTCTTCTGCTTCAGCTGTTTTCACTGCCGCATCTTCGGACATGCTCCTTGCCTTTTCAGCATTCTGGGAAATCTCGTTGATCGTGGCATTCATTTCTTCTGCGGCAGAGGCCACCATGCTTGCATTGGTAGAAGACTCTTCCATGGCAGCAGCAACAGAAGAAAGGTTTGAACTCATTGCTTCAGCCGCCGCGGTAACATTTTTTGCCATGTCAGACGTACTGTTGGCATTCGTAGCCATATCCTTGGCAACTGTAACAAGTTCTGCCGACGAGGTGTCAATATTTTTTGAATTCCCGGATAACTGCTGAATAATTGTTTGAAGCTTTTCCATAAACAGATTAAACAGTTCTCCAAGGGTTGCCAGTTCATCCCTGGAATCAATTTTAATTCTTTTGGTTAAATCACCCTCACCTTTTGCCACATCTTCAAAATTAACCAGCATGGCATTAAGAGAGGAACCGATGCCAAATACAATGATGAGGCAGAGTACTGCAATACCGATAAAAATAATCCCGGATATGAGCACCATTTTAATGATGTATGCTTTTACATTGGTATTAATCTCACTGGAGATGGCTGCCTTTATGGCCTCCACATTGTCAATGTAAACGCCTGTGCCCATCCAGTAGTCTGTGCCGGGGATCATCTGGGCATAGCTGAGTTTCGGGGTGTCGCCCAATCCGGGTTTATCCCAGATATAGGTTACAAAACCACCCCCTTTGCCGGCCTGTTCCAGGAGGTCCTTTATCAAATACACATCATTTTTATCTTTTAAGTCTTTCAAATCTTTACCCACAAGACTTTGTGAAATATGGGCAAGCATTATCGTACCTTTCATTACAAAGAAGTATCCTGACTTATCTTCTTCAAACCGGATGCCGTCAAGCTGTTTTCTGATGACTTGAATTTTCTCTTCTTCATTTTCAATCCCTTTGATCATATTGGAAATCGCAATGCCAACGGAATGGGTTGCAACCTTGATTTTCTCTTTCTGGGCATCCAGCATGGCCTGGCCGGTTTTTTCAATGGCCAGATCCCGTACCTTATTGCTGCTGTTAACGGCAAACCAGATCATGAGAACAAAAAGAACCAGGATGGAAAAAATAATTAAATACATTCTTCCTTTAATGCTGAAACGATTTAACATACACCCCTCCTAAAAAAAATATCTAAAGAAATACTGTGGTTATCAATTTGTGCAAAATCTCTGGCAACCAAATGATTGTACAATTTAAAATGTGTATCGTATTTAAAAAAGTGATAAGTTGAATTGATTTCTATTTTCGCATATTTTTATAAAAAATCAAGAAAAAATGCAAATATTGACGATTCTTTTGGTAATTGATATATAGGGGCTTTAATTTTTAAAAGTTGAAAACAATGATGTCCATGGAAAATATAGTGAATAGAGATAAATTTGATTTTGAGATCGGGTATTTAACCAAAAGCCCTTGCCTGAATTGTAAAAACAGAGCTGACCTTCCAAAATGCCATGCCGGCTGTCTGATCCTGGATGAGATTCAAACACTGCTTGCAAGGGGTATTTCATCCCAGGCTGCTTCCTATGAAAGCTGAATACTTTTGATGTCATCATTTTTTCCTGAAGATGCCTGTTCACTTGTAAAAAAGCATTTGTCCTTAAACCTTCATACTGCACTTGAACATCTGAAAACCGATTCCGGATATACTTTGGCTAAGGCCATCCATTCCGGGATAAAAAACCCAGACTCGTCCATTGGCATATATGCCGGGGATGCCCAGTCCTACCAAACTTTTTCAAAAATTTTTGATCCAATCATTTCAGACTACCATGGATTTAAAAAAGGCCAAAAGCACGCATCAGATATCACAGAACTTGACCTTGCCGTGATTGACCCTCAAAAAAAATATATCAAATCCACAAGGATACGGGTGGCAAGAAATCTTAAAGGGTTTTGCTTTCCTGCCCATATTCTCCTGCCCCACCGCCGGGAATTGGAAAAAAAAATTAAAAATGCCTTAAGCCAATTAAAAGGCGATCTTAGCGGCAACTATTTCCCCTTTGAATCCTTGGATGAAAAACAATTTCAGCAACTTAAAACAGAACCCCTGTGCTTTGAAAAAGGGGACCGGTTCCAGGATGCAGCAGGGATCAATTCCGATTTCCCAAAATGTCGTGGTGTCTTTCATTCTTTTGACAAACAATTTGTGGTCTGGGTAAATGAAGAAGATCATTTAAGGATTATCAGCCTGGAAAAGACATCAGACATTTCAAGTGTTTTTAATCGCCTCTGTCGCGCACTTTTGGCTCTGAACCGCCATCTTGATTTTGCTCAAGACAAAAGATACGGTTACCTGACATCCTGCCCCACCAACATCGGTACTGGAATGAGAGCCGGTGTCCATATTCACCTTGAAAAACTTGAACAAAAAAAAGAACTTCTCTATGATATTGCCAAAGGCTTTCACCTTCAAATCAGGGGAACTTTTGGAGAAAAAACAAAAGTTGAGAATGCTGTATTTGATATCAGCAATTGTCAACGATTGGGAATTTCAGAATCCAAAATTGTGAAAAATCTTCATGCAGGTCTTCTGGCCATCATCGCAGCTGAAAAAAGCCTCTGACCCTTTTCTTGGATTTTATGTGGCATATAAAATGCAAGTTTCATTTTAGACGAAAATAAGATTAAACCCGGGGAGAACGCCATGAAGGATAAAAAACTTGAGATTGCAACCTTTGCAGGCGGTTGCTTCTGGTGCACAGCATCTTCTTTTGAAAAGCTTGATGGTGTTTTGGATGTCGTGTCCGGGTATACCGGGGGAGAAGTGGATCACCCCACCTATGAGCAGGTTACATCAGGAACAACCGGTCATTACGAGGCTGTCCAGGTGACGTTTGACCCGGAGATCATCCCCTTCCGGGAACTTCTCAAAATTTTTCTTACACAGATTGACCCTACCGATGCTTCAGGGTCGTTTGTTGACAGGGGAAGCCAGTACAGGTCAGCTGTTTTCTATCATACGATTGAACAAAAACTAACCATTGAAAAACTCATTATGCAAATCAATGGGGCAAAAATTTTTAATCAGCCTGTGGCAACCCGAATTCTTGAATCAAAAAAGTTTTATGAAGCAGAACCGTATCATCAGGATTACCATAAAAAAAATCCGATTCAATATAGATTTTACAGGGCAGGTTCGGGGCGAGATGTTTTTATTGATACTTTCTGGCAGAATAAGGTGCAGATCTTTGACACAGACATCTGCTCTGAAGATAATCCTTAAAAAAAATCCAAGGGCTATGATATTTTAGTATTGTAAACTAAATAAAGATAATGCATAGGACTATAGGGTATATCATAGTCTATTATAATTTTCCCATTTCGTCTAAGGAATGTCTTCTTTTTTGAAAAATAGACTGTGCAATTTTCATCAGCAATAACAAAAGTGACATCCGCACTATATGCATATGAAATATCCGGATTTGACCGGTTAAGACTCTCTAAATCAATACGTAGAGTAGCAGTCTCGCCTTTTATGGTCCAGAATTTAGAATTTGGTAATAATCCCATACGGTTTTCCGCTATGCAATGTTTTTCAACTCCTTTTTGCCTGTTGAGGGTTGCCGGCTTTCAAAATTTTACAGGGACTCATTTTTATCTCCTTTTATTTGGTAGTCGAACGTTATCCAGGAAAAAACTTGTCACAAATGCCTGCACCCATGAAAAAAAGCATGGATAAATTAATGGCTGTGAACGCCACGGAAAGGTTCCATTCCCTTGATCTCAACACAATTGCTGAAACAATAAAGGGGATCATCACTGCATTCAGCCCGGAACCCATTGATAATATATGATTTTTTATGGCGCCATTCATTAAAAACAGCAATAAGGAAAGGCTGTAAAGGCTTGTCCAGATAAGCGTCTGCAGCATAATTTCTTTTTTGGAAAAAAGCCGCGTAAAGCATGGAAATCTTTTCAACTCATCTGCCTTTGAGTGATCCATCCCTTGTTTCAACAGGATAATAAAAAAATGGGGGATCTGCCACAATCCAAAAATACTCAATAACATCAAAACAGAGGGGTCTGACAAATTTTTTCCTGCGGCTGTCCAGCCAATCAATGGCGGAAGCATTCCGCACAAACTCCCGGGAACGATAGCCAGTAAAGATCTCTTTTTTAAAGGGGTATAAAGACCATTGTAGCAGAAAAAAGCCATCCCTCCCCAGAAGAAGGGAGCCGGACCGCAGAAGAACAACAGCCCCAAAAGTCCGCACCCGGTCAAAAGTATGGCCATGAGTTTGGCATGAAAAACCGGCACTTTTTTCTGTGGAAGGCTTCTATAGCATGTCCTTAAAAAAAACTTGTCATACTCTTTGTCCTGGATATTGTTCAGGACAGCTGATCCGCAGGCCAGGATCAATACAAAGATTCCCAGCAGGAGAGATTCAAAAGAAAAACTTTGACGGGCCATGACATGACCAAAAACGGCAGACAGACTGATATATAAACATAAGTGCAGTTTAAGCATTTCAAGATAAGGCCTTACTGCAGGCAGAGAATCTGAAACCACCGTCTGTAAAAGGATTATTCTATTACCATTCATCTTCTTTTTCTATCCATTCGTCATATTCTTCCTGGGACACCACCCGTATCACGCCTGTCATATCCGAATGACCGGCACCACAGAACTCGGTACACTGGAAAAAGTATTCCCCCTGTTTTTCCGGCAAAAACCAGGCATAGGTATGCATACCGTTCACAGCATCCACCTTTACCCTGAAGGCAGGAATAAACAGGCTGTGAATCACATCTGCCGATGTGATGTTCAGCTTTACCGGCTTATTGACCGGCACTACGATTTCATTTTCCGTCTCCTTTTCATTGGGATAATAAAAAAGCCATGAAAAGGACTGAGCCGTCACTTCTATTTCAAGGGCACCTTTGGGAACAGTTCTCAGGCCTGTATAAGATTTCCACCCGGATATAAACATGGAAAGGGCTATCACCGTGGGAAGGACAATCCAGACGGTTTCAAGAAGCAGATTCCCCCGGATATCCGATGGCACCGGATTTTTACTGCGCCTGTAGCGGATAACAAACCAGATCATCACAAGGGTGATGGCAAACAGGAAAAGAAAAGAAAACCCGATAATAAAATAAAAAGACCTGTCAACCAGAGTGACTGGATTTACAATATCATTCATTTTTTACCTCATCTGAATGCAACATCCCAGAATGTAAAACTGATCATGATGCCAAGAAAGAAAACCGTTCCAAGAAAGGAAAAAACCAGCACCTTTCCTTCATGTTTCATGTGCATGAAAAAGAGCAGGACAAAGGATCCTTTAATGGAGGCGATAACAAGGGCAATCCAGACATTTAACGCGCCAAGATCAAGGTAAGACACGGCCACGGTAATGCCGGTAAGGCCCATTAATGTCAAAAGAATTATAAAAAGCGTTTTATATTCAAAATAATGCAGTGCGTGCGTATTTTCCATGGGCAGTCTCCTGAATGTCCTGCTAAATAACCAGGTAAAATAACGGGAAAATAAAAATCCAGATCAAATCCACCAGGTGCCAGTAAAGCCCCGAGTTTTCAAGCAGGGTAAAGTTTTTGTGGGTCACCCTGTCTTTTTTGACCCGCACAAGGCTGACAAACAAAAGGGTCATCCCGATAATGATATGGACACCATGCAGCCCTGTGATCACATAATAGAGTCCGAAAAACATATTCTGACCCTGAGGCCCGTCCATCAGTTTTTCAGAATTGGGAAAGATCCCAAGATGGATCTTGTGGCTCCATTCAAAATACTTATTGATAAGGAAGATAAGACCGCAGGCAAGGGCTGACACAAGTCCGGCCATGGCAATTTTTTTTTCTTTTTTTTGAATGGCTGTAATGGATGCGGCAACGGCAAAGCTTGACACCAGAAGGATGATGGTATTCATAACACCAAACAGGCGATTTAGTTCTTTCCCTCCTTCGGCAAAATCACTGGTATACCGGGCAAAGTATACGGCATAGAGAACAAAAAGGCCCCCGAAAAGAATGATCTCCGTATAAAGGAAAAGCCACATGCCCAATTTTTTACCGGATGCATCTGAATGGGAAGACATTTATTCTCCTTTATCATCACTGGAATATTTTTCAACAACCCCTGTAAAATCATAGGGATAATCCAGGACGACCGGTTCTGTCATAAAGTTATGCAAGGGCGGCGGGGATGCTGTCTGCCACTCAAGGGTGGTCCCGCCCCAGGGGTCGGATGATGCGTCCATGGGTTTTCTCAGGGACAAAACAAGGTTGATCATCATTAAAAAAATCCCGATAATCATAAAGGCTGCGCCAAACCCTGCGAAAAAATTACCCGTGGCATACTGGGGCAGGTAATCAAAATACCGCCGTGGCATTCCCTGGAGCCCCAGGATAAACATGGGGACATAGTGAAACATGAATCCGCCCGTCACAAGGATAGCCGATATATAGGCTTTTTTAAAATCATACATGCGGCCGAACATTTTGGGCCACCAGTAATGAAGTGCTGCAAAGAATGCAAACCCTGTTCCGCCGAACATGGTGAAATGAAAATGGGCCACCACAAAATGGGTGTCATGAACATGGATATCGGTTCCGGCAGCTCCCAGCACAAGCCCGGTCAACCCACCCACTGAAAAAAGATAAATAAAACACAGGGCAAAAAACAGCGGCGGCGCCATTTGAATTGAGCCTTTATACAGGGTGGAGACCCATGAAAAAACTTTGATGGCAGAGGGAATCGCCACCACAAAGGTCAGAAGGGAGAATACAAAGATGGCGGTGTCACTCATCCCGCTGGTATACATGTGGTGGGCCCAGACAAGGGAGCCTGCAATGGCAATGGCCATGGAAGATGCCACTATGGCCTTGTATCCGAAAATAGATTTTCTTGAAAAAACCGGGATGATTTCCGAGATAACCCCCATGCCCGGCAGGATCATGATATACACCGCCGGATGGGAATACATCCAGAACAAATGCTGGTATAAAATCGGATCTCCTCCCCTGGACGGATCAAACAGTCCCACGCTGACATAGCGCTCAATGATCACCAACAGCAGGGTTATGGAAACCACCGGTGTTGCCAGAAGCTGGACCCAGGACGTGGCATAAAGGGTCCAGGTAAAAAGGGGAATCTGCATCCAGCCCATCTGTTTATCCCGCATCCGGTGGATGGTGGTGATAAAATTGAGTCCGGTGAGCATGGATGCCATTCCAAGGACAAACGCCGCAAAAACAGCCGTGGAAACGTTGGTATGGGTTGAAATGGAAAACGGCACATAAAATGTCCAGCCTGTATCTGGAAACCCGTCGGAAAAAAGAGACGCAATGGCAATGACACCGCCTGCCATATAAAGATACCAGGACAGAAGATTTAATTTCGGGAAAAAAACATCATCGGTTCCAATCTGAATGGGTAAAAAAAAATTCCCAAAAACCGCAGGTATGGCCGGAATAATAAATAGAAAAATCATGATAACGCCATGAAGCGTAAATACTGAATTATACATTTCCGCATTCAGTATTGTTTTACCGGGAAACATGAGCTCCAGACGGAGAAGTCCTCCCAGTAAAACAGCCAGAAGGAACCAGAAAAGAATTGAAAACAGGTACATTATTCCAATCCGTTTATGGTCCTTGGTCAAAAGCCAGGACCAGATGCCTTTATATCTTGAAGGATAGGGTGTTTCGAAAAAAGATGTTACAACTTCCATAGACGCCTCTCAACCGTTTAGACATTTAAAGTATCAGCTGTCTGGCACAAAACCTGTATCATGAGACAGTTTTGTCTTTTTTGTCCTTATCCCTTTTGGACGGATACAATAGAAAACCAATAAACACTAAAAGCAGAATCAGAACCGCTGTTCCAGTGATCTTGAATATTTTAAACGCATAAGTTTTCTTGTGGGGATCATAATCAAAACAAAAGGACAATACCCCTCTTTTTATGGAGATACCCGGCTCTCCCCGATCTGCTTCGCTTATGGCCATGCCCAGGTCAAAGGGAAGAAAATTGGGGCCGTACAGGTACCGGATCACTTTCCCGTCCCTGGCAAGGACCACAAGGACGGAGGGATGGATATAAAAATGGTCTTTTTTTTTAATAAAATAATAGCCCAAAGAATCGGTCAGCTTCCGGATATTCTCCATATCTCCTGTCAGGTAAAACCAGTTTTCCAAAGGAAAATCCCTTGCGATCAGGTTATTGTAATTTTTTTTGGATGTGTTTGCAATGGTAGGGTCTTCTTCATCTGCAAAACTTAAGGTGATCACATTAAAGTCTTTGCCCGGGACCTGATCCACAAGATTTAATGCCTTGGCAAGCTCTGCCTGGAGGAAACTGCAGACAGAGGTACACATGAAATAAGCCGGCAACAGCACAACCGGCTTGTCAAAAACCGTTTTAAGCAAAATTTTTTTACCGTTCTCATCTGTAAAATAAGTGTCAAGGGCTGCAAGGTTTCCCAGTTGCTCCTCAACTTTAACCTGTTGCGGGAGCACTGGGTCTTCTTTTGCTTCAGCCATGACCATCCCGGGATGTTCATGGCTGTCCTGATCAGTGTCATGATCCTTCTGAGCCGTCACGCCCGGGGGTAAAACCAGGTTGACGAACAAAATGAAAACAAAAAATTGAAAAAAATATTTTATGCGGTTCATTTAATCTTTTTATTCTCACCGGTTGAATAATTGATCTCATAATTTGTCCGGTATGGGTGACGGGTCTTGAAAGAATCTTTCCCGGCACCGTAGGCCATCATCACACGGCTTGTTCCTTCCGGATGGATGGGTTTATCATATTTGTCACCCGTATCCAGCGGAAATGTAAAAGAAATAGTTGTAACCCCATCCTCTTCAGAACCGGATGGATTCAATACATTATTTTTCCCCCCCAGTTCTTCATCGCTTGTGTGCCCTCTCTTCCGGTCACCATAATGATCTTCAATCTTGACTTTGCCGTCCTTGACGGCACCGATAATGATATTGGCGCCTTCCATGGCGTTTTCAGGATCAAAACCAATGGCGACCCAGCCGGTTGTCTTGGCAGACAGCTTGACATGAATCTGATCCCCTTCAATGGTCCATGAAAACTGCATGTCTTTAGCTTCAAGAGTGTGTTTGTAGTCCATTGCAGACAAAGACAATGGAATCAGCAAAAACATGAGGGTCAGTAGTGTGGCTGTTAAATAGTTTTTCTTCATCTTTATTACTCCTTAATTTTTATCCATATTGAAGTTCACCGCCTGAAAATCCCAGTCCAATTGCCAAAAGAACAGCAACGAGATAAAATAGTGTTTTTTTATCAAATTTAGGGGTTTCAGGATCATCCATATAGGCAATTGATACCAGAACAACCGTCAATATGACAGCAAGCACCATCTTTAGAATAATCAGAAATTCCCAATTTCCCCCATAGGTATGCTGCCAGTCAAGGTAGCCTGCAAAGGCTGTGGGGAAGATACCCAGAAGGCCCAAAATAACACAATGATATCCTGTCTTTGCCAGGAATCTTAATTTGGGAAGAAAAGACGCCATCCGGAAAGTAACCGCTCCCATTACCATTCCCATGGGAATGTGTGTTAATGCAGGGTGCAAAGGATGAGCAAATCCGATTTTGTTTAGAAACTCAAAAATAATCTCCGTCATGATATCACCTTTTAGTTAATATATTTTCTCAATTTATAGACAAAGCAAATCCTGTGCCTGAATTTTATTTGTCTTACTCTTTTGCTTTCTTTTTTGATAAATCAAAGATACTTTTTTTCGTCTGCTCTAAAGAAAAACCATTCTTCAACGGCTTATATAATAAATACGGTTAAGCGTAAAACAAGTCAAGGAAATTAACCATCACAAAAAAGAAGAAACAGGCCATTTTCAAAAAGTTAGCCCTATATAACTTTTTTCTTGACAACTTATAAAACAATGACAATTTTATGTTTGAACCAATCACAGGGAAGGGTTCTACTATTATTAATATAACTATCATTTTTTTGCCTCCTAAAAAAGGCAGTCCCAAAAAATCACCTGGTGACTGCCTTTTTTCTTTAATGCTTGAATTATAAAAAAAATGTGAAATAATCATTCCAAGATTGAAACCATTAAAATTCTTACAGGTTCTATGAATAAGTATTTGCATAGTATGGCCATTTGATTTTATTAAAATGACAAAACAATTAATTCATACATTAAACTTAAATAACCGAGGGGTTTTAAGCCTCATTGGTGCCGGAGGAAAGACAAGTCTGATGTTCCGTCTGGCAAAGGAACTTACACTTACAGGCAAAACCGTTCTGACGACCACCACTACCAAAATCTTTATGCCGACACAGGATCAGTCCCCTGAAACTGTTATTGCAGGCTCTTTTGAGGAACTGGTTAAACGGTCAGAGTCCAGTCTAAACCGCTACCATCATTTTTCAGCAGGCAGCAGGTGTGATCTGTCAACCGGAAAACTTATCGGATTTACCCCGGATATCATTGATCTATTATGGCAGACGTCCCTTTTTGACTGGATTATAGTAGAAGCGGACGGTGCCGGGCAAAAGCCCCTTAAAGCCACCGGCCCACATGAACCTGTTGTTCCAAGGGTCACAAGCCACCTGATTCTTGTCACAGGACTTGATGCACTCGGCCTCCCCCTTGACGACGATTACGTTCACAGGGCAAAGCTGTTTTCAAAAAACACGGGGCTTGCCATGGGAAAAACCGTGGATGAGCAATCCATTGCCACATCAATCAATATTGAGATAAAAAAGGTCTTTGCCGTGAACCCTCATTTGATAAAAATTGTTTTTCTAAACAAGGCTGATACAAAGGATAGAATAATATCGGCCCAAAAAATCGGGAACCTTTTACAATATCCAACCCCCATTAGCAGGATTATTACAGCCTCGCTAAAAGATGAAATTCCTGTAAAACACTGTTTTACAATCCATCCAACCAAACAAAAGACAAAGAACCTGATTTCATGAGACTGCCTCAAAAAAAAATTGCCGGAATTATCCTTGCTGCCGGGTCTGGATCAAGAATGGGCAAGACAAAACAGCTGCTGCCATTCAAGGGAACAACCCTTCTGGGTCAGGTCATTCAACATGCCAGAGCATCAGCATTGCACGAAATCATTATCGTTCTGGGGCATTGCGCTGATAAAATAAAAAAGACCCTTGATCTATCCGGCACAACCGTGGTTATAAACAATGCCTTTGCAAAGGGACAGAGCACCTCCCTTATTGCAGGGCTTGAAAGCATCTCACCCCTCTGTGATGCAGCAATGTTCCTTTTAGGAGATCAACCCCTTGTAAGTGCTGCAATTATTGACAGGCTCATTGATGCCTCCAACACCTCCGATGCCCCTATTGTCATCCCCTATTGCAACGGCAGACGAGGAAATCCGGTCATTATTGCCAGGCCCTTATTTTCTCGTCTTAAAGCATTATCCGCTGACACTGGCGCAAGACAACTGTTTGATGCGTTTAAAAAATCCATATTAAGCGTGTCTGTTCAGGATGAGGCCATACTGACGGATGTGGACACTTTAGATGATTATGAGAAACTGATATCATAAAAACGCTTGCAAAAAACTTTAAATTCACATATATTATTTCGCTTGTTCATAAAAACAAAGCGTGTATCAGGCTGACAATAAAACCACTTCCTTGAGACAAACTTAAGACAGACGTTTTAAGCAAACTGACCGGAAAGCCGCATTGTGTGACAAAGGCAGGATCAAAAAGCATATAAAACTATGATCCTTATATTGACTGGCATTATTGATATAAGGGAAAAAAGGAGAGATAACACTTATGAATAATAAAGAGTACACCATTTACAGCGGCGGACTTAAAGGCGCTGAGGAACTGTTTGGAGAATGTGCCCAGAAGTATGGCATCAATGAAATCAACTTTTCATTTGAAGGGCATAAATGTTCCCGGGAAAAGAACATCACCCTGCTCAGCGATGAAGAGCTAAAAAAAGGCAATATCAGTATGGAGATCGTGTCTGCACGCATGGGCAGAAGATATGCACAGGCAGATAAAATCAGAAAAGTTTTTCAGGTCATCTTTCATATGGTCAATAAGGGCTACCAGGTATTTGCAATCGGGTGGATCCAGTCGGATAAAACCGTTAAAGGCGGAACCGGCTGGGGGGTTGAACTTGCCAAATTTTTTAACAGGCCTGTCAGTGTTTTTGATCAGGAGACAAACAAGTGGTATGCCTGGAAGGAAAGTGAGTGGATAGAAGATACCCCTGCAATTGAACATAAAACTTTTTGTGGAACAGGAACCAGAAACCTTTCGGATGAAGGCAGGCTTGCTATTGAAGATCTTTTCAACCGTTCATTTGTAAAATAGACACCCCTAAGGAAACCAACCAACAATGATTTGTGCAACCAACGTCACCCTTGCCTATGGCAAGAGAATTCTGTTCAAAGACGTTAATATAAAGTTTACACCCGGCAATTGTTATGGTCTCATCGGTGCCAACGGCGCAGGCAAGTCCACATTTTTAAAAATTCTTGCAGGGGACATCGAATCAGACTCAGGAATCGTCTCTGTGGGAACCAGTGAACGGATTGCGGTTTTAAGACAGGATCACTTTGCCTTTGACGAGGAAACGGTTTTAACTACAGTAATCATGGGCTATGAAAAACTGTACAAAACCATGGCACTGCGGGATGCGCTGTATGCTAAACCCGATTTTTCAGAAGAAGACGGACTTAAGTCTGGTGAGCTTGAGGTTGAATTTGCTGAGATGAACGGTTATGAGGCTGACGCTGAAGCGGCTGTCCTCTTAAGCAGTCTGGGAATTATTGAAGAGCTGCACCAAAAAAAAATGAAAGAGCTTGAAGGCGGAGAAAAGGTACGGGTACTCCTTGCACAGGCCTTGTTTGGAAACCCGGACGTTCTGCTGTTGGATGAGCCCACCAATAACCTTGACATCAAATCCATTGCCTGGCTTGAAGAGTTTCTCTATCGGTTTTCGAACACGGTTATTGTGGTATCCCATGATCGTCATTTCATGAATCAGGTGTGCACTCACATTGCAGATATTGATTTCGGCAAAATCTCAGTGTATATGGGGAACTACGATTTCTGGTACCAGGCAAGCCAGCTGAATTTAAGACAGAAACAGACAGAAAACAAAAAGGTCACTGACCGGGCCAATGAACTCAAAGCGTTTATCCAGCGGTTCAGTTCCAATGCCTCCAAATCAAAGCAGGCCACCTCCCGGAAAAAACTGTTGGAAAAACTTACCATTGAAGACATGCCGGTATCATCAAGAAAATATCCTTTTATCTGCTTCAAACCGGAACGCCCCTGCGGCAACGTGATCCTGGAAGTGGACGGGCTGACCAAAACCATTGATGGCGAAAAGGTCCTGGACAACATCAGCTTTACGGTAAACAGCGGAGACAAAATCGCCTTTATGGGCAAAAACAGCCTGTCCAGAACAACCCTTTTCCAAATCCTGGCAGGCGAGATGGAACAAGACTCCGGTACGTTTAACTGGGGAGTTACCATTACCCGCTCCTATTTTCCCAAGGAGCACAGTGCCTATTTCAACGGTGACCAGAACCTTATCGACTGGCTCCTGCAGTTTGCCCCCCCAAAAGAAGGCATCAGCTTTGCCAGAACCTTTCTGGGACGGATGCTCTTTTCCGGGGACGAGGCCTTAAAAAAAACCGGAGTGCTTTCCGGCGGGGAAAAAGTTCGCTGCATGCTTTCAAGGATGATGCTGTCTGAATCCAATGTCCTGATACTGGATGAACCCACCAACCACCTTGACCTGGAATCAATCACCGCCTTAAATGACAGCCTGGTTAAATTCCAGGAGGTGATTCTTTTTACTTCCCATGATCACGAGTTTGTCAATACCGTGGCTAATCGAATTATAGAAATCACGCCCACAGGTTTCATTGATCGACTCATGACCTTTGACGAGTATATTGAAAGCAAAAAAGCCGCCCAAAATATTTAATCTGCCGGCCCGGCAGATTAAATAGAATACGCATTGGAACCCAGCTCAAAATAAGCTGGGTTCCAAGCTTTTGCCCTCCCTAAAAAATAGCGGCCTATCCATTTTGCGAATATAGCCCAAGCCCCAATAAAAATGTCCCATCAATGTGACCTGCAATGGTTTGACTTGTCGTACATTAATATGTTAAAACCCCAATCGCTTCTACTTTAAAGGTGTTTTATCAGAACGAATATTGACTTTACCCTGAATCAACAGCAGGCATGAAAGTTTACACAGGATTTAATCCATAAGATGAAAATAACACTTGGAATAACAAGCAAGCTGATGATATTGTTTTTCTTTTTTATTTTTATTTTCTACGGCACCCTCCTGGTTTTATTTGTAAATGTTCAAAAATTAATGGAAACGTCCCAGCAGATTGTCAGCATAAACAACCAGGTTGCCGCATTATCCAAAGGAATGCTTGAAAGCCTGATAAACATGGATGTAAATGATAAAAAATTCAGGCTGCTGAAAAAAGAAGTGTATCGTGATTATTTTGAAACAGCAAAAAAGGAATTTTGTGAAGAACTTGATCAAATAATAAAAATTGATGCTTCAGAACATCAAATTTCCAGCAAATGGAAATCAATCCATGAAAGCTTTAAAACCCATGTCAATTCTTCGATACCTGCAACTTCATCGGACCCCCTTTCTGCGTGGGCTGAAGTCAACTGGATAGATGACTGGACCACTGCTATTTCAATTGCCAGAAAAGAAAACCAACAACAGATTGAACACGCTCTTATTAAAATGAATAACCTGGGCAGACAGAGTGTTAAAAACAGTCTTATCGGGCTTGGGGTTTCGATTTTTGCCGGTGTTCTGGGGGCAGGATTCATATCAAAATCAATGATACGGCCATTAAAAAAACTTAAAAGCGGGTTAAAAAACATCTCCAATGACAATGATTATAATGTCATAAAAATCGACTCAAATGATGAATTCAGCGAGCTTGCCGCGGCTTTTAACGATATGAGCAGACAGCTTAAAGAGGATGAAGATATCAGATCTGATTTTATAGCCACATTGAGCCATGAAATCAGAACACCGCTTTCATCCATACAAGAATCTGTGAACATGATAATTGAAGAAGTTCTCGGGCCTGTTAACAACCAGCAAAAAAAATTTCTGGAAATTGCAAGCTCTGAAATAAGCAGGATCAGTGAACTTTTCAATCATCTTCTGGATGTATCAATGCTTGAATCAGATTCAGGCAAACTGACGTCTGCACCCATGGATCCGAATCAACTGATACAAGAAGCCTCCAAGGGCTTAATCTCCAATGAAAAAATCAACCATGTGGATATACGGCTGCACGAGCTTTGCAATGCGCCAATGGTTATGGGGGTAAAAAATCAAATCCTGCAGGTTCTGTCGAATATCATTGGCAATGCAGTAAAATTTTCATATAAAGACAGTTTTGTGGATATTTATGTGTTGAACGAAAAAAATAAAGATGTCGTAACCTTTAAAATATCCGACCAGGGGCCCGGGATTCCTGAACAAGAGCAGCCACTGATTTTTAAAAAATATTACAGGGCCAAAAGCGTAAGAAATCATATGGCTGGGGTAGGCCTTGGATTGAATATATCCAAGCGGATCATCCATGCCCATAGGGGAACAATTTTCATGGAAAACAACAAAGAGAAAGGATGTTCGTTCTTTTTTACGCTGCCCAAAGCAGGTTAGAAAACTTTAAAATCAAGGATACATATTGATGATAGTTGACGTCATTCATAAAAACCATAACTCCAACGGCTGTTATTTCGATTTTGTTTATGGATTCATTTTAGCAATGGTGTTTTGCTTTGCCATATCCGGGTGCCATCCTGTAAAAGTACCTGAAAAAGTACCTGAAAAAATGCAATCTGAAACAAATGACCTGACAGCAGGAGAAACAGCCTTTTTTCAAAAAAATTACAATAGCGCCGACACCCTGTTCAATTTGATTATGGAGAAAAGTCAGGACCCGAATATCAAAAACATCGCTCTTTACAATCTTGCCTGCACCAGATTATTGACCTTTCAAAATGAACATGAATTTATTGAGGCAAAAAAATTATTAAACATGTGGCATCCTTTAACAGAAAAAGGACTGCATTCTGAAAACCCTTTGTTCCTTATTCAGGCCTTTGAAAACATACTGGGTGTCAAGGAAAAAGAACGGCTGGAAAGCTTGAAAAAAAACGAAGACATGGACATCATTGTAAAACATCAAAATAAAAAAATCCTTAAAATGGAACTGATGATAAAGACCCTTCAACATCAGATCTTAGAACTTGAAAATATTGATCAGGAGATTGAAGAAAAGAGGAAAACCAATTGAAGGACCCAATTAAAATACTGATTGTTGATGATGATCCCAATATTCTGGAAGTTCTTGACGCAAGGCTCACTGCTGCAAATTTTAATGTACTTAAAGCATGTGATGCACCATCAGCAATTCAAATACTGAAAAAAGAGAGTGTTGACTTGATGATCTCAGACATGAAGATGCCGGCCATGAGCGGCATGGACCTTTTTTCTGAGATAAAAAAAATACACCCCGAACTACCGGTGATATTTTTAACCGCATATGGGACCATACCGGATGCGGTGTGTGCTTTAAAAAAAGGCGCTGTAGATTATATTTCAAAGCCGTTTGACGGCAGACTTTTAATCCATAAAATAAATGAAATCCTTGCCAACCGCAAAGCCGATATGAATGAAGATACAGGCAGTTTAATTGAAGAAGGTTTTTATTGGGGAAAAAGCCCTGCCATGAAAGAGCTTGCCCTTACCACCCGAAAAGTGGCCGCAAGTAATGTGAATGTACTCATCCTGGGCGAAAGCGGTGTTGGCAAAGAATGTATTGCAAGATTCATTCACCAGTACAGCTCAAGAAAAAGCCACCCCTGTATTGTGGTTGACTGCGGATCTACACCTACAGGAATTTTGGAAAGCGAACTGTTCGGCCACATGAAAGGCTCTTTTACCCATGCCATGCAGGACAAAAAAGGTCTCATAGAAGCTGCCCATAAAGGGACCCTGTTTTTAGATGAAATCGGAAATATTTCCGGGGATATGCAGAGCAGACTTTTAAGGTTTCTTGAGGATAAAAAAATCAGGCGGGTGGGTGCCATTACAGAAACAAGTGTTGACTGCAGGGTTCTATCCGCAACAAATGCGGATCTTGCCGCCGGCATTGAAGAAGGCACTTTCCGCCAGGATCTTTATTACAGGCTCAAAGGTGTCACCCTTCATATCCCGGCATTAAGGGAAAGAAAAGAGGACATCCCGGCACTTTCAAGTTTTTTTATAACCCACTATACCAGGGAACACAACCTTCCAAAAGTGGAACTTGCCGACACCACCTTGCAATTGCTTAAAAGCCATACCTGGCCCGGGAATATAAGGGAGCTGAAAAACGCCCTTGAAGCCGGTATTGTATTGTGTAAAAATAATAAAATGCAGCCATCTGATCTGCAACTGGAAAATAACGGGGGGAAGAATACGCCATTCACTTCAAATGAAACCGGATTTTCCATTGAAGACAGTGAAAAGCATACTATCATAAGAGCTCTCAGGCAGGCCAACGGTGTCCAGAAAACTGCTGCACAACTCTTAAAAATCAGCAGAAGATCCATTCATTATAAGATACAAAAATACAATATTCAGGCATCTGATTATAAACACTGAACAGCACAAAAAAACCAGGTGGAAAACTCAACAACGAGTTTTCCACCTGGTTTAATGTTTTGTAAAAAAACTATGAAGTCAATTTAATAGTTGGGATTATGATTCTATGGGTTCTGCTGTTGCAACAAGAATAGTGTCGTTTGTTTCACCTTTTAACAGCTTGCCGCTGATACTGACTGTTTTTCCGACCAGTTCTTCAAGGCCTTCACCTTGAAGCAGATACGTCTTTTCGCCGGCCATAAGGCTGTACCCGGTATCTGTTTTATTCACAATTCCTTTATACTCATTAATTTCCATGCTTTCGGAAGCGGTCAGGCTATTTTCCGAAATTGTATCTTTCGCTGCTTTTTGCTCCTGGGCAAAGGTTACATTACAGGTTCCGATTAATCCTATGATCAATAATACGGTTACAAATACTCTCATGTTAATTACTCCTTTTGTTAAATTTTTTTTGACTTCATAAAAATTCTTTCCAAATAACCCCGGACAAATAAGGGTCTGGGGTTATAGAAAAAACCATTCTTTGGGATAAAATTTTATTTTTCATCGCCATTGGTTTAAGCCCTTACATAGCAAACCGTGTGCCACACCTGTAACCCACTGTATTCTAAGCAGTATGATGTTTTAACGAATATTTCAAACCGCTTTGGGTTACAAAACAAACACATCTGGTTACGATTCTTGCACCTTTTTGAAACCATAAGGGAACCCTGAATTTAGTGCTTGACTTGCCTTGCGTATTCTCATAAAGAAATTGAATTAGACTCAAACCTGTTCAACTTAAAGAGCATTACATATTTAATGAATATGTTTTGAAATATTCCACGAGTTTTTTTGCATAACTCTAACCGTGAACAAGGAGGGCCCATGAGAGCTAAAAAGTATGTATTAACCGAACAAGAGATGCCACGGAAATGGTACAATATTATGGCGGATATGCCGACTCCCATGGAACCGCCGCTTCACCCCGGAACCGGCCAACCCTGCGGACCTGAAGATCTTGCCCCTATTTTTCCCATGAACCTGATTGAACAGGAAGTGAGCACCCAAAGATGGATTGACATTCCAGAAGAAGTTCTGGACAAATACGCCATTTGGCGACCTTCTCCGCTTTACAGAGCCTATAATCTTGAACAGGCACTGGGTACACCTGCAAAAATTTATTTTAAAAATGAAGGGGTCAGCCCTGCCGGCAGTCACAAGCCCAACACCGCCATTGCCCAGGCCTATTATAACAAGGTGGCGGGCACGAAAAGGATCACGACGGAAACAGGGGCAGGCCAGTGGGGCAGTGCGCTTTCCATGTGCTGCTCATTTTTCGGGATTGAGTGCAAAGTGTTTATGGTAAAGATTTCCTACAACCAGAAACCCTACCGCCGCCTGATGATGGAAACCTGGGGAGCCAAATGTACGGCAAGCCCGAGCAATGAAACACGGGCCGGCCGAAGCATTCTTGAAAAAGATCCCGATTCCCCTGGAAGCCTTGGCATGGCCATCAGTGAAGCAGTGGAACAGGCTGTTTCCGATGATGACACCAAATATGCACTGGGATCAGTCCTCAACCATGTCATGATCCACCAGAGCATTATCGGCCTTGAGGCCCAGAAACAGATGGAAATGACCGGGGATTACCCGGATGTGATTATCGGCAGTGCCGGTGGCGGCAGTAATTTTGCAGGCCTTGCCATGCCCTTTGCCAGGGATAAAATTGCCGGGAAACAGATTGACATCATTGCTGTGGAACCGTCATCCTGCCCTACCTTGACCCGGGGGCCCTTTGCCTATGATTTCGGAGATACGGTCCAGATGACGCCCCTTTTGCCCATGCACACCCTGGGCCACAATTTTGTACCCGCACCCATCCATGCAGGAGGCTTAAGATACCACGGCATGGCACCCATTGTCAGCCAGCTGGTCCTGGACGGCATTGTCCGGGCAGAATCGGTCCATCAGATGGAAACCTTTAAAGCAGGCCTTACCTTTGCAAGGTCGGAAGGATATATCAGTGCACCGGAATGCAACCATGCCGTTGCCATGACCATCAGGGAAGCCCTTAAGGCCAAAGAAGAGGGCAAGGAAAAAACCATCCTGTTCAACTGGAGTGGTCACGGCCTTGTGGACCTGGGCGCCTATGAGGCGTATTTCAGGGGCAATCTGTCCGACCATGAACTGCCCCAGGAAGTGATTGACACTGCATTAAAGGATATTGCATCCCTGCCCAAACCCAGGCAGGCAACCTAAAACCAATTAAAACAGGCCCGCAGCCGGCTTTTAAATTCATTAAAGCCGGCTGCGGGTCAAATATTTTTGCCAGACACGAAATGGATACAATCATGAATGAAAAAACCGACGCCCTGACGCCCGAACCCCCCAAAGATGACTTCGCCATCCGCTGCCCAAGACTTGGACATCAGATCAGCTTTACCTATTGCCGGTCTGAAAACAGCGGCCTGCCCTGTTTTAAAACCCTTGACTGCTGGTACAGTTATTTTGATGTTCATACCCATCTTAAGGAAAAATTATCTGAAGAAGACTTTAAAAAAGTATTCTTAAAACAGGCAAAACCAAAAGTATTCTCTTTGATCGACTTAATTGAACAGGCAAAAAAGAACCAGGGAGAATAAAGTTGCTTTATCTCAAACAAGCAGATATTCATCAGGAAAAATTTCCCGTCCAAAATTATTACCCTTTTAATCTAAAAATATTTCAGAACACAAAACAGATCAAATTCAACACACCTGTCACCCTTTTCATCGGGGAAAACGGCACCGGCAAATCAACGCTGCTCAAAGCCCTTGCCATACGATGCGGGATCCATATCTGGCAAAGTGAATTCAACTTAAGATATGAGCATAATCCCTATGAGGATGACTTTTACAAAGCCATTACCATTCAGTGGGAAAACGGGCCTGTGCCGGGGTCCTATTTCGGGTCCCAGATTTTTTCCCATTTTGCAAAAAATCTTGAGGAATGGGCGATTCATGATGCCCAGATGCTCAATTATTTCGGGGGGAAATCTCTTGTCACACAGTCCCACGGCCAGTCTCTTATGTCATATTTCCAATCCCGATATACCCTTAAAGGATTATATTTCCTGGATGAACCGGAAACCGCATTATCCCCTGCATCCTTGATTGAGCTGTTAAATCTGTTAAACAAAATAAGCCGTCAGGGCCATGCCCAGTTTCTTATTGTCACACATTCCCCATTTCTTATGGCATGCCCGGGTTCAAGGATTTACAGCTTTGACAACACACAAATTGAACCCATTAAATATGAAGATACACAGTATTATAAAATCTACAAACGCTTCATGGCTGACCCGGGAAAATTTATAAAGACAGACCTTGCCTAACAGGATTGTAATGAATCAGCCTCCCAAGACAAATTTAAATACAGTAAGTGTGCCCGATGATTTACGCCACGTCTTTTTAACGGCCCAGGAGTATGTTAAAAATTATTTTTCCTTTGTTCAGAGCGATCCTGAAAAAGGGCTGATTAAATTTTCAGGTGAGCGGTACATTCTTGTCCGGGCCTCCTCCATGTCAAAAGAATTCTTTGACATGATGGCACTTATGTATAAAGACCGGGGCAAAGAAGAGGCAAGGAATCTTTCCTTTAACTTTCTCTTTGATATTGCCCATTCCATAGGAAAAGCAGATGCAAAAAGTTTTTTTTCAAAAATGGCGGTAACAGACCCCATTGAAAAGCTTTCAGCAGGCCCCATCCATTTTGCCTATACCGGGTGGGCTTCGGTAAAGATTCACCCCCTGTCTTCTCCCACACCGGATGAAAATTATTACCTGATTTATGATCATCCCTACTCATTTGAAGCCCAGGCATGGCTGGAAAAAGAAGAAAAAACCGATTTCCCGGTTTGTGTGATGAATGCCGGGTATTCTTCCGGCTGGTGCGAGGAAAGCTTTGGCATTTCCCTTGTCACGGCAGAAATTGAATGCCGTGCAAAAGGTGACAGACACTGCCGGTTTATCATGGCTCCCCCTTCAAAAATCAAGGATCATATCACCAAGTACAGCAAAAAAGCCTATATCAAATATGAACATTACAAAAAAATTGATGTCCCTGAATTTTTTAAGCGAAAACGCCTTGAAGACGAGCTGAGAAGTCACAAGGACCATCTGGAGGAACTGGTTCAAAAACGAACTGACAAACTGACAAAAACCAATCAGCAGCTTGAAGAAGCCAATATCGCATTAAAGGTGGTATTAAAACAGACGGAACAAAAAGAAAAAGCAGATAAGGAAAATTTTTTAGTCAACATCAAACATTCCGTCATGCCCTATCTTAATGAACTCACACAAACAAACTTAAACAAGGAACAGCAATCACTTTTAGACCAGCTTGAAAAGAACATTCATCACATCACATCGCCGTTAATCAGCAAACTCTCATCAAAATATCTGAACCTGACCCCAATGGAGATCAAGGTTGCCACCCTTGTCAAAGATGGTGTTGCAAATAAGGAAATCGCAAATACGTTAAATGTTTCTTTAAATACCATCACCTCCCATCGCTATAAGATAAGAACAAAGCTTGGCCTGAAAAATAAAGACACCAACCTGCGGTCCTACCTGCTCTCCCTTGAATAATGGTGGTTTTTTATCACCATTAAGTCACCATTTTTACAGTCTTGACCCTTCTGATTTAAACCTCCTATAGAATCATAACGGATTTATTTTATTAATTTTTTATTAATAAAGGAGGACTACCATGAAAGTACTCGTCAGCGATCCACTCTCCACCGTAGGCATTGAGATTTTCAAAAACACTCCCGGCATTGAAGTGGATGTAAAAACGGATTTAAGTCCGTCCGAGCTTGAAGACATCATTGGTGCGTACCACGCCCTATCCATTCGAAGCAAAACAAAGGTAACCGAATCTCTGCTTTCCAAGGCAAAGAACCTCAAGGTTGTCGGCAGGGCCGGAATCGGGCTCGATAATGTTGACATCCCGGCAGCTACCCGTGCCGACATTGCCGTAATGAACACGCCGTTCGGCAACGCCATTACGACAGCAGAACACACCATTGCCATGATAATGGCCCTTTCTAGAAACATCCCAAGGGCAACGGCAACACTGAAAGATGGGAAATGGGAGAAAAAAAACCTCAGAGGCCGCGAAATCTTCAACAAGACCCTGGGACTGGTCGGTATCGGTAATATCGGCAGTATCGTGGCGGACAGGGCAATGGGACTTAAAATGAAGGTCATAGGATTTGACCCCTATCAGAAACCTGAAAGCATTGAAAAACTAGGGATTCGGCCTGTCAGCTTTGATGAAGTCCTGGCGCAGTCGGACTACATTTCCATTCACACTCCTAAAACAGCTGAAACCACCAACCTGTTCAACAAGGAAACCTTTTCAAAAATGAAACAGGGCGCCATGCTGATCAATTGTGCAAGAGGCGGAATCGTCAATGAAGACGATCTTCATGATGCCTTGAAATCCAATCACCTTGGCGGCGCAGCCCTTGATGTATTTGTCACCGAACCCCCTGGAAAAATATGCCTCATGGATCTGGACAACTTTATCTGTACATCCCACCTGGGCGCTTCCACCCATGAGGCCCAGGATAATGTGGCAAGGGATGTGGCAAACCAGATCGTGAATTATCTGAAGACCGGCAAGGCCCCGAATATTGTCAACTTAAAAAAATGATGAATCCTTTAAATCTGTCATTTTTTTAGCAACTCAAATAAAAGGAGGAGTTATGAGGACCAAGAAGTATGTACTTTCAGAGAATGACATGCCCAGACAGTGGTACAACATTATGGCAGATATGCCCAACGGCATGGAACCCCCTCTTCACCCCGGAACCGGACAGCCCTGCGGACCACAGGATCTTGAACCGATCTTCCCCATGAACCTGATTGAACAGGAAGTGAGCACGCAACAATTCATTGACATCCCGGAAGAAATTTTAGACAAATACGCCATCTGGCGACCTTCTCCTCTTTTCAGGGCCTACAATCTTGAAAAAGCCCTTGGAACCCCGGCAAAAATCTTTTATAAAAACGAAGGCGTATCTCCTGCCGGCAGTCACAAACCCAATACCGCCATTGCCCAGGCCTATTACAATAAAGTGGCCGGCACCAAAAAAATCACCACGGAAACCGGTGCAGGACAATGGGGCAGCAGTCTTGCCATGTGCTGTTCCTTCTTTGGCATTGAATGCAAGGTGTTCATGGTAAAGATTTCCTATAACCAGAAACCCTATCGCCGGTTAATGATGGAAACCTGGGGGGCAAAGTGTACGGCAAGCCCCAGTAATGAAACAGCCGCAGGCCGTTCCATTCTTGAAAGAGATCCGGATTGTCCGGGCAGCCTTGGCATGGCCATCAGTGAAGCGGTTGAGCAGGCAGTTGCCGATAAAGACACCAAATATGCACTGGGGTCAGTTCTCAACCATGTCATGATCCATCAAAGCATCATTGGCCTTGAAGCCCAGAAACAAATGGAAATGGCCGGCGCCTACCCGGATGTCATCATCGGCAGTGCCGGCGGCGGTAGTAATTTCGCAGGCCTTGCCATGCCCTATGCCCGGGATGTGATCAACGGCAAAAAAATCGACATCATTGCCGTAGAGCCGTCTTCCTGCCCCACCCTGACAAGGGGACCCTTTGCCTATGACTTTGGCGATACGGTTCAGATGACGCCCTTATTGCCCATGCATTCTTTGGGTCACAACTTTGTTCCGGCACCCATCCATGCCGGCGGGTTAAGATATCACGGCATGGCTCCTATTGTCAGCCAGCTGGTGCTGGACGGCATTATCCGGGCGGAATCCATCCACCAGATGGAAACCTTTAAGGCAGGCCTGACCTTTGCCCGGTCTGAAGGCTATATTTCTGCGCCTGAATGCAACCATGCCGTTGCCATGACGATTCGTGAAGCCCTAAAAGCCAAAGAAGAGGGCAAGGAAAAAACCATTCTGTTTAACTGGAGCGGTCATGGTCTTGTGGATCTTGGCGCCTATGAAAACTATTTCAGAGGCAATCTTTCCGATCATGAACTCCCCCAGGAACAGATTGACGCAGCATTAAAAGATCTTGAATCATTGCCCAAACCCAGACAGGCAAAAAAATAAGATCATCGCCAGGCAAACCCGGGACTGCACTCCCCTCATCCCGCAGCTTCCGGGTTTGCCCTTTGTCCTCCACCATGAACGATAAGGAGCCCAACCCATGAAAGACAGAATCCATAATTTCAATGCCGGACCTGCCGCGCTTCCCCTTCCTGTTCTTGAAGAAATCAAGGACTCGTTTTTAAATTTCAACGGCAGCGGCATGTCCATCACAGAGGTCAGCCACAGGTCCAAATGGTTTGATGATGTTATTAATGACGCCATTGAACGGACCCATCGGCTTTTAAACTTAAATGACCAGTACAAGGTGCTCTTTCTCCAGGGCGGCGCCAGCATGCAGTTTTGCATGATACCGTTAAATTTTTTATCCGACGGCCGAAGTGCCGACTATGTCAATACAGGAACCTGGTCCACCAAGGCCATCAAGGAAGCACAGCTTCAAAACAAGCCGGTAAAGGTTGTGGCCTCTTCTGAAGATAAAAATTTTAGTTATATCCCCAATGTCATCCCCTTTAACTCAGATGCGGTTTATGCTCACCTGACCTCCAACAACACCATTAAAGGCACCCAGTATGCCTTTCTTCCGGATACAGGCAACGTTCCCCTGGTGATTGACATGTCATCGGATATCATGTCACGGCCCCTGGACATGAGTCATATCGGCATGATCTATGCCGGTGCCCAGAAAAACATCGGACCCGCAGGCGTGTGCATGGTCATCATCCGGCAGGATCTTTTGGATCTTGTGCCGGCCCACATCCCGACCATGTTAAGTTACAAGACTTTTGCCGATAAAAATTCCATGTACAATACCCCGCCGTGTTTCGGCATCTATACGATTCAGCTGGTCTTAAAATGGCTGGAAGAAACCATTGGCGGTCTTGAAAAAATGGATGCACGAAACCGTGAAAAAGCAACTCTTCTCTATGATTTCATAGATAACTCAGGCTTTTACAAAGCCACTGCCGCAATTGGATCACGATCCCTGATGAATGTCACCTTCCGCCTGCCCGATGAAACCCTTGAAAAAGCCTTTATCGCCAAGGCAGTTGAAAACGATCTCGGCGGTCTGAAAGGGCACAGAAGCGTGGGGGGATGTCGTGCGTCCATCTATAATGCCACTGCCGTAACTGCCATAACTGATCTTATATCCTTTATGAAGGAGTTTGAACAACAGTCTGGATAAGATGGTTAATATATTTATCCGGTACGTCACGCAGGACACAACTTCTTTTGATACATTATTTGGAGACTGTGATTAAAATGCCGAATACATCAAGTGACATTGACATTATTAATGAACTGGGGAAAGTTACTTCCGAAGACAGTGCCAAAGCCATATTCAAACAATACATGGACGAGGAACAGTTAAAACGGATTCTAACGATCAAACATCCTGAAGTTTTAAAGAGAATCGCCAATTCAATTGTTCTTTGCAATCCTCGGGCTGTTTTCGTCAATACAGGATCTTTGGAAGATAAGATATTCATAAAAAACCTGGCTCTTATGAAAAAGGAAGAAGCCCCCCTTGCCATGGAAGGCCATACCATTCATTTTGACCTGGCCCAGGAACAAGGCAGGATTGTAGACCGAACCTATTATATTGCAAACTTGGAAGATCATGTCAGTTCCCTTGCCAACCGGATGGACAGGCCCACCGCCCTTGAGCAGGTTAAATCCAATATGAAAGACATCATGAAAGATAAGACCCTGATTATTGGATTTTATATGAGAGGCCCCCTTGGATCGCCCGTGTCAAACCCGGCCCTTGAAATCACCAGTTCCGCCTATGTTTCCCACAGTGCGGAACTGCTCTACAGGAATGCCTATGATGACTTTGACAATCAGATAGAACATCTGGGCCATTTTTTTACCAACATCCACAGTGAGGGCCTGAACCGGCCGGAAGATCTTCTTGATGCACGGGTCTTAATGGATCGCAAATACCAGACCACCTTCAGTTGGAAATGTACCTATGCCGGCAATACCCTGCTGCTTAAAAAAGGGAACCACAGGTTTGCCGTTGATAAGGCAGTATATGAAAATCTGGGACAAGAACTGGCCGAGCATATGTTTATCACGGGAATCCATGGTCCCAATAACCGGGTTACCTGGTTTGCCGGTGCTGCCCCCAGCGGGTGCGGAAAAACCACTACGGCCATGGCAGGCAATGTATTTATCGGCGATGATCTGGCCCAGATGTGGATTGCAGATGACGGCAGTATCAGATCCATTAACCCTGA
>JAHJLN010000425.1 GCA_018821715.1 Pseudomonadota bacterium
CAGATTTCATCCTCGGGCTGATATTTTAATAAAAATTAAATTTTCATTTATTTTTTTAAATTTTTATGCCAATAAAAATATTGTACGTAAACTTTGTTTAGTTTGGTCAAACTTCAGTATGCCTGAAAAGGAGACATAATGAGCATGGAAATACAAAGCTATAAACCCAAGCATTCTGTTAAGGTCGTTACCGCCACATCGCTTTTTGATGGTCATGATGCTTCCATAAATATAATGAGAAGGATTTTACAGGATTCCGGTGCAGAAGTCATCCATATCGGTCATAACCGGTCTGCAAAGGAAGTTGTGGACGCAGCCATTGAAGAAGATGCCCAGGGCATTGCCGTATCCAGCTACCAGGGCGGGCATGTTGAATATTTTAAGTACATGGTGGATCTTTTAAAACAAAGAGGTGCTTCCCATATTAAGATTTTTGGCGGCGGCGGCGGCGTGATTATCCCTGCGGAAATGGATGACCTGCATGCCTATGGGGTAACCCGGATCTATTCTCCTGAAGACGGTTCAAAAATGGGGCTCCAGGGGATGATCAACGATATGATGCGATCCATGGATGTGCCTTCGGTTGATTATGAGAATCTGAAGTTTGAGGACCTGACCATTGAAAATAAATATGTAACGGCAAATTTTATATCCGCTGTTCAAGAAGCAAAAGCCAATGATCGGGAAGTATTTGAAAAGATCATGGCCCCTGTTTTAAAAGCAGCAGGCAAAAGGGATGTGCCGGTGATCGGGTTAACCGGAACAGGTGGTGCCGGCAAGTCTTCCTTGACCGATGAATTGATCATCAGGATTCTCAGGGATTTAAAAGAGGTTAATATTGCCATTATCTCCTGTGATCCGTCCAGGCGGAAAACAGGCGGCGCCCTCCTGGGTGACAGGATCCGGATGAATTCCATTGAAACCGGCCGGGTATATATGCGGTCACTGGCCACAAGGCGTTCCCAGACAGAGCTTCCCGATGTGTTGCCCGATGCGATCAGTGTTGCCAGGGCTGCCGGGTATGACCTGGTTATTGTGGAAACAGCCGGCATCGGGCAGGGGGATTCACGGGTGGTTGATCTGGTGGACATGTCCATCTATGTCATGACGGCGGAATTTGGTGCGCCCTCCCAGCTGGAAAAGATCGATATGCTGGATTATGCTGATATTGTTGTGGTCAACAAGTATGAGAAAAAAGGCAGTGAAGATGCATTAAGGGATGTGCGAAAACAGGTCCAGAGAAATCGAAAGGCCTGGGACACGGATCCCAAGGATCTGCCGGTATTTGGCACCATTGCATCCAAATTCAATGATGATGGAACCACAGCGCTTTATCACGGGCTTTTGGACCTCATTGCCCAAAAAAAACAGATTCAATACAAATCAAGCATTCCAAGATCAGATACAAAAGAATCCACTTCAAAAACCATTATCATCCCTGGGGAACGGACACGATATCTTGCCGAGATTGCAGATACCGTGAGAGACTACCACAAAACAACCCAGGACCAGGCCAGAGCCGTACGAAGCCGATGGCATTTGATTGAGGCATCAAAAACAATGGAAGAGATGGGCCTGGACCAATTACCCGAGACCCTTGAAAAATTCAAACAGGCGGTTGCAGGCGCACAAGCCTTTGTCCAGGAAGAAACAGATGCCGTCATCAATGAATTCACTTCCTGTAAAGGCAGGTATGAAAAGGATGAGCTTATCTATCATGTCCGTAACAAGGAGTTCAAAGAATCCTTATTTAGAACCTCATTGTCCCACTCCAGGATACCCAAAATATCCCTGCCACAGTTTCAAGATCCCGGAGAACAGTATACATGGATGAGAAAAGAGAATTTTGCAGGAAATTTTCCCTATACTGCTGGGGTGTTTCCGTTAAAACGAGCAGATGAAGATCCCACCCGGATGTTTGCCGGAGAAGGCGGTCCTGAGGATACCAACCGGCGGTTTAAGCTTTTGTCCGGCAGTTACCCTGCCAAACGATTGTCAACCGCTTTTGATTCGGTGACCCTGTACGGCTTTGACCCGGATACCCGCCCGGATATTTATGGTAAGATCGGAACTTCGGGTGTAAGCATCTGTACCCTGGATGATGTTAAAGTGCTGTATGGCGGGTTTAATCTCTGTGCGCCCAATACCTCTGTTTCCATGACGATTAACGGTCCTGCACCCATGATGCTGGCCATGTTCATGAATACTGCCATTGCCCAGCAGATGGACAGGTTTAAAGAGGAGAACAACCGTGAACCGTCTGAAGATGAGGCAGCTCAGATCCGTCGGTTTGCCCTGTCCAATGTCAGGGGAACGGTCCAGGCAGATATTTTAAAGGAAGACCAGGGCCAGAACACCTGTATTTTTTCCATTGAGTTTGCCCTTAAAATGATGGGGGATATTCAGCAGTACTTTATTGATAACCAGGTAAAAAACTTTTATTCGGTTTCCATTTCAGGATATCATATTGCAGAAGCAGGTGCTAACCCTATCACCCAGTTGGCGCTGACCCTGGCAAACGGATTTACCTATGTGGAGTATTATCTGTCCCGGGGAATGGATATCAACAGCTTTGCGCCGTCCCTGTCTTTTTTCTTTTCCAATGGAATGGACCCTGAATATACCGTGATCGGACGAGTGGCAAGGAGAATCTGGGCTGTGGCCATGAAATATAAATATGGCGGAAACGAAAAATCCCAGAAATTGAAATATCATATCCAGACCTCTGGCCGATCTCTGCACAGCCAGGATATCCAGTTCAATGATATTCGGACAACGCTCCAGGGGTTGTGTGCGATTTATGATAATTGCAACAGCCTTCATACCAATGCATTTGATGAAGCCATCACAACGCCCTCAGCAGAATCCGTCCGGCGGGCCCTTGCCATTCAGTTGATTGTCAACAGGGAATGGGGACTGGCCATGAATGAAAATCCGCTCCAGGGAAGTTTTATCGTGGATGAGCTCACTGACCTGGTTGAAGAAGCCGTTCTCATTGAGTTTGAAAAAATCACTGAAAGAGGCGGTGTGCTCGGTGCCATGGAAACCGGATACCAGAGGGGTAAGATCCAGGAAGAATCCATGTATTATGAACATTTGAAGCATTCAGGCAAACTGCCGCTAATCGGGGTCAATACATTTGAAGACCCGGATGCAAACTACGCTGAAATGGCAAATCATCTGGAACTTTCAAGGGCTACGGATGAACAGAAAAATGCCCAGCTTCAAAGACTTGCCGCATTTAAAGAACAGCATCAGGATGCCTCAGTCCTGGCGCTTGAAGATCTCAAACAGACTGCATTGAGTGGCGAAAACATGTTTGAACGGCTGATGGATGCGGTTAAAGTCTGCAGTCTGGGAACCATTACCCAGTCATTATATGAGGTGGGCGGAAAATACAGAAGAAATATGTAAAAAAATCATACAAGGAGATGGAAAAATATGAATACAGCAGTTATTGTCAGTGCCACACGGACCGCCCTGGGCAGTTTTGGCGGGACATTGAGTACCTTGGGTGCGACAGACCTTGGTGCCCATGTGGTCAGAGAGGCGGTTACACGGGCCGGGATTGATGAAAAACAAGTGGATGAATGCATCATGGGCATGGTGCTGCCCTGCGGATATGGCCAGAATCCGGGAAAGCTTGCAGCTGTAAAAGCGGGTCTCCCCTGGGAAGTAGAAGGCATTACCGTGAACAAAGTTTGCGGATCATCCTTAAAAGCCGTCATGCTGGCCGCCCAGGCCATCCAGTGCGGGGATGCCCAGGTGGTGGTGGCAGGCGGAATGGAAAACATGAGCATGGCCCCCTATTATATGGATAAAGCCCGCTGGGGCTTTCGCATGGGACCCGGAAAAATCGAAGACCATATGGTCCATGACGGTCTTTGGGATGTGATCAATGATTTTCACATGGGCATGTCCAATGAGCTTTGCTGTGAAAAATGGGATGTATCAAGGCTTGACCAGGATCAATTTGCAGCGCAGTCCTATGAAAGGGCCATTGCTGCCATTGCCTCAGGCCGGTTCAAAGATGAAATTACCCCTGTAAAAATTCCTCAGAGAAAAGGTGATCCAGTCATTTTTGATACAGATGAATGCCCGAAAGAGACGAGCTTTGAGTCCCTTTCAAGGATGAAACCGGCATTTAAAAAACAAGGGGTGGGAACTGCGGGAAATGCCTCCATTATCAGCGACGGAGCTTCAGCTCTTGTGATCATGAGTGAAAAAAAGGCAAAGGAACTGGGCTGCACCATCATGGCCACCATCGGTTCCCAGGCCTCCTATGGCATTGATATGAAATATGTTCTGATGGCTCCCATTTATGCCATTCCCAAAGTATTGAAAAAACAGGGCCTTTTAATTTCAGATATTGATCTGTTTGAAATCAATGAAGCTTTTTCCGGAACTTCCGTCGGTATCAACAAGGTGCTGGAACTGGATCCTGCAAAAGTAAACGTGAACGGCGGCAGTGTGGCCCTGGGTCACCCCATCGGAGCAAGTGGGGCCAGGGTTTTGACCACTTTATTGCATGAAATGCAAAAACGGGATGTAAAGACCGGCCTTGCCTCTCTTTGCCTGGGGGGCGGAGAAGCGGTTGCGCTGGTTGTTAACAGGTAATAGGACACTAAACTGCTTGAAACGAATAAAGAACTGAACTATGGGGAAGACCCATTATTAGGAGGAACAATGGAAGTAAAGAGATTTGGCGTTATCGGATCCGGTCAGATGGGTAATGGAATTGCACAGGTTGCAGCTGCCAGCGGTCTTGAAGTTGTGATGAGTGACATAAAGGAAGAATTTTGTGAAAAGGGTATGGCTACTATTGCTAAAAACCTTGACAGGATGGTGAAAAAAGAAAAAATTTCAGAATCAGATAAGGCTGCCATCCTTGGCAGAATATCCATTACAACTAATTTAAAAGACATGGCCTCTGTTGATTTTATTGTAGAGGCAGCCGTGGAAAGAGAAGATTTAAAATTTAAGATATTTGAAGATTTAGATAAAATATGCCCTGCCCACGTGATTTTATCCACAAACACATCTTCCATTCCCATTGGCAGGATTGCTGCCAGAACTTCCCGGCCGGATAAGGTGATCGGAATGCATTTTATGAACCCGGTACCGGTCATGAAACTGGTTGAGGTCATTAAAGGGCTGGCAACTTCTGCCGAAACCTTTGATATCACCTGGAAATTGTGTGAAAAATTTGGAAAAACACCGGCCGAGGCCAATGATTTCCCCGGATTTATTGCCAACAGGATTTTGATGCCCATGATCAATGAGGCCATTTTCTGCCTCTATCAAAGCGTGGGGAAACCCGAAGATATTGACACGGTTATGCGCCTGGGTGCCAATCATCCAATGGGACCCCTTGCTCTGGCCGATCTTATCGGCCTTGATACCTGTCTTGCCATCATGGAGACATTGTATGACGGGTTTAAAGACTCCAAATACAGACCTTGCCCGCTGTTGAGAAAATATGTTGAGGCGGGCTGGCTTGGAAGAAAGACTGGAAAAGGGTTTTACGTTTACAATTGATTAGCTGTTAATTTTTTCCCTAATCCTATAGCGCCATGGCAAAACGCATCAATAAAATAATTAACCGTTTTGCCATGGCGGTTTTTATTTATGGTGAAACCAATGACGCAGTTTGCCAGGACCACGCCTGAATCAGAGCAGCACTCAAGGATTGCCGCATTACAGGAAAAACTTGTAAAACATCGTATTGATGGGGTTTTAATTTTACAGAAAGCGGATATGTTCTATTACTCAGGAACTGCCCAGCAGGGATGGCTGTATATCCCTGAATCCGGTGAACCCTTGCTGATGGTATTTAAAGCGTTTGAACGGGCCAGACAGGAATCAGGATTCAAGCAGGTTGTTTCCCTGGTAAGCCCTAAAAAAATTCCTCAAACCATTGCAGAATTCGGATACTCAATCCCAAAAATTATGGGCCTGGAACTGGATGTATTAACTGCCAACCAGTATCTGGCATTTCAACAGATATTTTCCGGCTCAGAGCTTATGGACATCTCTTTTCAGATAAGGCTGCTGCGGGCTGTGAAATCCGCCCATGAAATCGAATTGATGAGACAAGCGTCACACATGGCAGATAAAGTTGCAGCCAAAGTTGCTGACCTGATCTGCGAGGGCATAACCGAGATTGGTTTTGCAGGACAGCTTGAAGCCTATGCCAGAAGCCTTGGTCATCAGGGCCTGATCCGGATGCGAATGTGGGACAATGATCTTTTCTATGGCCATATCATGTCAGGACCAGGTGCTGCCGTTCCCAGTTGTTTTGCCTCTCCCACCGGCGGCAGGGGGGTAAACCCCAGTATTGCCCAGGGACCTGGATTTAATACCATTAAAAAAAACGAGCCCGTTCTTGTGGATTACGTTTTTGCCCTGAACGGGTATTTAAGTGATCATACACGGATTTTTTGTCTTGGTAATCTGTCTGATGATCTTTTACGGGCCCATGATGCCATGCTGGAAATACAGGAAATGGTAAAACAGGCCGCAAGGCCTGGAAGCGTTACCGGTGGACTCTACGATAAGATGATATCCATGGCTGACAAAAAAGGATATAAAGATAATTTCATGGGCGCAGGCGCCCGAAAAATACGATTTACCGGCCATGGCCTGGGGATTGAACTGGATGAATTTCCCTTTATTGCCAAGGATCAGACATTGATGCTTGAAACCGGTATGATGATCGCCCTTGAACCCAAAGCCGTTTTTCCCGGAAAAGGGGTTGTCGGGATAGAAAACACATTTCTGGTAACAGACAATGGCCTTGAATCTCTGACAACATTCAGTGATAAAATCAACCGATTATAACTGATCCAATACTTTTTTTGCTTCTTCTGATCCTGTAAAGTCTTTTTGAAGTTCAAGGGCTTTTTTCAACGCTGTCTCAGCTTTGTTATATTTTCCCAGTTTATTATAGGCAAGGCCCAGATGATACTGGAAAACAGGATTTTCAGGTTCTTTTTCAATGCAGGCTTCAAATTCCGTTGCAGCGCTGTCATAAATCTCTTTTTTGTAATAGACCCATCCTAAAGTATCCATTATAGCCGGCAGTTTTCCTACCCGCTCTTTGGCCTGGCGAGCAAGATCCAGGGCTTTATTGAGTTCTTTGTTCTGTTCAGCATATAAAAATGCCAGGTTATTTACCGCTGGGATATAATCCGGATTAATGTCCAAAGCTTTCTTGTAATGTTCCTCTGCCAGATCAAGTTTGTGCTGTTTTTCGTACAAGGTTCCTATAAGGCTGTGCGGTGCGGGCTGGTCCGGTCTTTTTTCAATGAGCGATTGATACATATCAATGGCTTGGTCGATGTTGTTTTCGCTGGTTAAAACGCTTGCCAGGGTCATATAAGGGGTAACAAAGGCTGGATTTTTTTCAATGGCTTGTTTTAAAGCAGTTTTACCCTGTTTTATCTCCCTGAGAGCAAGGAAGAGATTTCCTTTAAGGTTGAGAATAACTGAGCTGATAATGACCGAATCTTTCATCTTTTTTAAATGCTCATCGCACCTTTTGATAGCGGTCTGATATTGTTTTTCAGATGCATAAAGCCCTATTATATTTGAAAATACATCCATGAGATTGGGATTTAATTCCAGGGCTTTGTTGTAATTTTTCAAGGCTTTCTGATTGTCCTTTTCCAGCTGATTGATAATTCCCAACTTGAAATATGCTGAAGGATTATCAGGCTCAATCTCGATCATTTCTTCAAATATGGATTTGGCCATTACAAAATTTTTATCGGCAAGCTTGATGTTGCCCAGAAGAATATTGGCATTGTAATGTTTGGGTATTTGTCTCAATACTTTTTTAACATTGTCTTCAGCAAGATAGAGATCGCCTTTTTTGTAATACATATCCGCCATCATCAATTGGGCCTGAAAAAGATTTGGATTTTTCTCAAGTGCCTTTGAAAGAAACGGTTGCGCTGCCATGAAATCATTTTTTTCAAAAAAAGCCGATCCCAATAGAAAGTTAAACATGGCGGAATCGGGTTCATCTTTGACAAGATCCTGGAAAATTTCAATGGCTTTGTCCAACTCTTTTTTTCCGGCCAGAAGTTTTCCCTTGAGCAGTTTGGACTGCAAATAGTCAGGCCGAGCCGTCAGTATTTCGTCAACAAGAGTTTCCGATTTTTTGAACTCTTTATTGAAAAAAAGGAAATCGGCATAGGCATTTTTAACTGCAAAGTTGTCCGGCTCAATGGTAAGGGCTTTTTGAATAAATGCTTCTGCTTCTTTGGTTCTTTTCTGGCTGTTCAGCAATTTTGCCAGAAGCATATAAGCGGCCAGGTTTTTTGGCTCTGCATCAATTGCTTTTAAAAAGGTGGCTTCAGCTTTGTCAAATTTCCCCTGGCCGGCATAATGGTTACTCAAAAGAACAAGGGGTTCAGCAGTACCAGGCTTTTTTGAAATAAGGCCTTGCAGCAGTGTTTCAGCAGCATCAAATTGTTTTTGCGAAAGATAAAATCCAAACAAAGCTTTGTAATAAGCACTATTTTCAGGTTCAATGCTGATGGCCTGTTTCAGATTCTCTTCAACTTTTTCAAATTCTTTTTTTGCGCCATATAGTCTTGCAAGTATAATATGGGCTTTTGCCTGCCGGGCATCAATCTTAATTATTTTTAAGTAAACCGCTTCGATTTTATCCAGATCTTCTTTTTTATCACTCAGTATTCCGGCATTCAGATATAAGGCCTGTAAATTTTCAGGCTCTTTTTCAAGGACTTCTTTGACGCGCCGTTCCGCTTCCGGTCTTTTTTTTGCCAGAAGATAAAAAGAGGCTACCTGGAGTTTATGGTCAAGTGTTTCAGGGTCAATCTGTTCGAGTCTTAAAAATGCTTTAAACGCTTCCTGGGCATCTCCCAGTTTTAAATGGGATTTGGCAAGAAGCTCATAAGCCTTGACAGAGCTGTTATCCAATTTAATGGCATTTTTAACCTGAATAATGGCTTTTTGATATTCTGAAGCATCAAAATATGTCTGTGCTTCTGAAAGATAATTTTCAATTTTTGCCTTATCAGAAGTACAGCTGAAAATTAAAAATAAGCAGAAGAAAAGGACGGCAGGGTATTTTACAGCAAACAGATTATTCATTCTTGTTCTCCTGAAAATAGCAATAGTTAAAATTTTTCTATCTTTTATCATTACTTCTATCTTTTATCCACTGAGTTTAAAAAATATTTTTTTAAATCATGGTAATTTGAAGCGGCTCTGGTCTAAGAAAAAGGGGAGTATAAGGCTGAAAAAACCTATTGCTGTTATAGGACAATGGCCTTGAATCCATAACAACATTCAGTGACCAGATTGCAATACTATAACTGGCCGAGTACTTTTTTTGCCTCTTCAGATCCTTGAAAGTCCTTTTGCAGTTCCAGTGCTTTCTTTAAAGCCGTCTCGGCTTTGACATATTCCCCCTGCTTGTAATAAGCCAGACCCAGATGGTATTGGTAAATCGGGTTATCTGGTTCTTTTTCTATGCAGCCCATAAATTCGGCTGCAGCGCTGTCATAAAGTTCTTTCTTGTAATAGACCCACCCCAGTGTGTCCATAATGGCCGGAAGTTTCCCTACCTGTTCTTTGGCCTGGCGGGCCAGGTCCAGAGCTGTATTCAATTCTTTATTTAGTTCAGCATATAAAAATGCCAGGTTATTTGCAGCAGGAATATAATTCGGATCAATTTTCAGGGCTTTTTTGAAATGGTTTTCTGCCAGATCAAACTTGTGCTGTCTTTCGTAGAGGGTTCCAATAAGGTTGTGTGGTGAAGGCTGATCCGGTCTTTTTTCGATCAGAGCCGTATAAAGATCAATAGCCTCAGTTATTTTGTTCTCATTTTGATAAATATTTGCCAGGGTAAGATAGGGGGTGGTGTAGGCGGGATTCTTCTCAATGGACTGTTTGAGTAATATTTTGCCCTGGTCAATGTTCTGGGTGGCAAATAAAAGATTTGCTTTTAGATTGAGGATAATTGAGCTGATGATCGGCGTGTCACTCGTCTTTATTAACTGCTCATCACACAGGCGGATCGCCTCCTGATATTGTTCTTGGGAGGCATAAATACCAATCAGGTTTGTAAAAACATCCATAAGATTTGGATTTAATCCAAGGGCCTGGTTGTAATTTTTCAAGGCTTCAGGATAATTTTTTTCTGAGTGATAAATAATTCCCAGCCTGAAATATGCCTTGGGATTATCGGGTTCAAGATCAATCATATCTTTGAAAATAGCTTTGGCCGGGTCATGATTTTTGTTGGCCATCTCAATATTGCCCAGAAGAACATTTGCATTATAATGTTTGGGAAATTGGTTGAGTACTTTTTCGACATTCTGTTGGGCCAGATACAGATCGCCCGCGCGATAATACATCTCTGCCATCATTGAATGGGCCTGGAAAAGATTTGGATTTTTTTCCAGCGCCTTTGAAAGAACCGGTTTTGCCTGGTCAAAATCATTTTTTTCAAATAAAGCTGATCCCAAAAAGAAAAGCAACAGATCAGATTCAGGCTCATCCTTAACAAGGCTCTGGAATATTTCAACGGCCTTGTCATATTCTTTTTTTACAGCAAGGATTTTTCCTTTCAGCACTCTTGCCGGCTGAAAATTCGGCCGCTTGTCAAGGATCTTATCAGCAATGGCTTCTGCTTTGGCTATGTCATTATTGGAAAAATAAAAATCAGCATAAGCATTTTTAATTTCCAGGTTATCCGGGGCAAGATCCAGGGCTTTTTGAATATGGCTTTCCGCTTCTTTTGTTTTCTTCTGGCTGTTTAACAGCTTGGCAAGTTGCATATGGCTGTTCGGATTTTTAGGATTAAGATCAATGGCTTTTAAATATGTGGTTTTTGCTTTGTCTGCTTCGCCCTGGCCGGCATAAAAGCCACCCATAATAATCAGGGGCTCAGAGTCACCAGGTTTTTTGGAAACAAGGTCCTTTAAGACGGCTTCAGCAAAACCGAATTGTTTATTGGCCATATAAAATCCGAACAATTCATTGTAATAAGTGATATTGTCCGGTTCAATTTCCAATGCCTTTTTAAGGTTGATTTCCACCTTTTTAAAATCTTTGGGGTTAGCATAAAACTTGGCCAGGATAAGATGGGCTTTTGCCTGCTTGGGATCTATCTTGAGGATATTTAAATAAATTTTTTCAATTATATCAAAGGATTCATTTTTATCACTTAATACAGCAGCATTCAGGTACAGCGCCTGTATGTTTTCCGGTTCCTTTTTAAGAATATCTTTGACCCTGTGCTCTGCTTCTTCCCTGTTTTTTCCAAGAAGATAAAAGGATGCCACCTGAAGTTTATACTCATTGTTTTCAGGATCAATCTGCTCAAGGGTTAAATAGGCCTTGAACGCTTCCGGGGAATTTTTTGTTTTGGCATAGGACTTGGCAAGCAGGAGATAGGCCCTGGCAGATGTGTTGTCTAATTTAATGGCATTTTTAGCTTGAATAATGGCTTTTTTATATTCAGCTGTATCAAAATAGGTTTGTGCTTCTAAAAGATAATTTTCAATTTTTGTTTTATCAGCTGTAAATCCTGGGGTAACAAAGAAGGGGAAAAAAAGCAGTATTGAAATTGTTAAATTAAATCGTTTCAGCATCATCTTCCTCCTGAAAATTTAATAAATCTGAGATTTTATTCTTTGTATCATTCCATTTGCCTTTTTTCCATAGGCAGGTATGAATTATTTTTATCAATATGATATTTAAAATTATATAAACAAAAAAATAGGCAGGAGAAAAATCTCCTGCCTATAACTATTTCAGATGTGAATGCTGATTATTTTCTTTTTCTGTTCACTCCGGCTAGGCCAAGCAGTCCAAGGCCGAAAAGAACCATAGTGGCAGGCTCAGGGATTTCTCCGCCGCCCTGTGGGGGTACATAAGCGCCGAAACCGTCAAGATAGGCATATCCGCCATGCCCACCATAACCGCAGTCAGATGCCAGCAGGGTCAACTCCAGGTCATGACCGACAACTTTAGACGTATCAAGCTGTACGATCTGCCAGTCGCAGTATTTCCATCCGGAAGCGCCGTCAAGCCAGCCGCCCACAACTTCACCGGGTGCAGTAAAATAATCAAAGGCCTTGGTATAAAGAGCTGTGCTGGTTGTAACATCCGTCAGGGTAAGGCTGAAATGCCCGGCAGACGGATGTCCCGGATTTTGAAGAACAGAGGCCCAGGCAAAATAAATATCATTATCCTGCCAGTTGGTTACGGTTTGTGTAATTGTGGAGAAATGATAACCACTATCATAATTGTTGATGCGAGCTGAATATTTACCGCCGTAAACCATGTTTAAGTTATTGGCTGTATAAGGGTCCAACCCTGGCCCAACAACGGCTGATTTCCCCGGGTCGCCTGTATAGGAGTATGACCCAGTATATCGTCCTCCACCTTGTGTCCAGCCGTTAAAATTTCCATCTTCAAATCCGCCATTGACAAAGCCTGCAAATGCTGATGTCGTAGAAAGCATTGCCAAAGCAACTAACAAAAACAAAATTTTTTTCATGAGCTTCTCCTTATTGTTAAATTAATTTAAAGGTCTGTCTTTTTAAACACTTTTTACTCAGTTTAAAAAAGCTGATTCTTAAATCTCAAACTGAGTTAAGAGCAAACCAAAATAACCTGCTTGCTATTGGTTATAGCAAGTTGCGTGCCATTTTGGTTATCATATCGATTAAAGCGCTTTGCGCAATATTTTTCCGGGTGCAAATACCTTAAAAATGGCGTGTCTGGGTGTTTCGGTATTGGGGTGCGGCATAAAAACAGGAAGAAAAGATGCTGTGCGGTTTTAAAAAATATTGTAGAATCATATGAAAAAAATTTCATAGTTTTATGAAGTAATTTTCATAAAACTGGTAATTAAAAAACCAATATCTGTTTTCCAGGATATTGGTTTTTTAATGCATAGAGATTGTCAGGTATATTTAAAAAAGGAGTTTTTTTACCTTATCCCCCATATTTATCATCAAAAGAATTCCAGAAGGTTCTGTCCTTGTCCCGCCATCCTTTGCCGAATGATTTGTCAAAGAAGGGTTTTAAGTTGGAAAACCAGGAGCCATAGCCCTGTTTTCCTTCAATCCGGGCTTTGATTACATCGGCCACATGGGTGACAAGATTGGCCAGCTCATCTTTGGGAATATAGGAATCCGCACCTTTTTGAATGGATTCTTTAAGGTTTTCAGGGGTCAGTGCATGGGCGGTCAGCATCAGCGCTGGGATGTCTTTTTTGCGGGCAAGTTCAAGGACATCATACCCGCTGACACCCATGATGTCTAAAATTGCAATATCATATTTGTTGTTTTCAAGACATTTTCTGGCGTCTTCAAACGTGGCGGCTGTATCCAGGGAACACATGTCCAGAAGTTCTTCAACGGTTTCCAGGATATCGGGCTCATCATCAACCACCAGAACCCGCCGGTCCCTTAACAGGTCCTCTGTTTTAATTTGGGATAATTCAAATCTTATGGTCGTGACGGGACAGGGGGCTTTAAGGATGACATATCGTGATGTGGAGCCTAAAAGTGCTTTCTGGGCACGGGATTTTTTCTTTATGCCAAGAAAGATATGATCAATCTGATTTTCCTGGGCAAACTTCACAAGGTCTTCCCCGGATGAAAGTCCTCTTACGCTTTGCTGGGCATCACATTTAAGCCCTGCACTTTCCATCAGTTTTCTGGCAAAATCAAGGCCTTCTTCTGCCTTGATAATATCAGACTGTTTTTCAGAAGCGCCACCTTCCATTGAGGTAATGATATAAACAAACGCATTATTTATCACGGCATAATCCCGTGCCAGGGATAACGCAAGTCTGCCGACTTCTCCACCATTATAACCCACCAGTATCTTCATATCGAACTCCTAAAATTACGGTCTACATCCAGCGTTTACGGCGTTTGTAGGATTTCACATCTTTAAAGGATTTCCTGCCGCCGCCCTTGGTGATCCCCATATAGAATTCTTTTACATCCGGGTTGTTCTGCAATTCACTTGACGGGCCTTCCAGAACGATTTTGCCCGATTCCATGATATAGGCATAATCTGATACGGCAAGGGCCACTTTTGCATTCTGTTCAACGACCAGGATGGTGGTTTCTAATTCTTTATTAATTTTTTGAATATTATCGAATATTTCTTTTACCAGCAGTGGTGCAAGACCAAGGGAGGGCTCATCCAGCATCAGCATTTCAGGTGCCGCCATCAATGCTCTTGCAATGGCAATCATCTGCTGCTCACCGCCTGAGCTGTATCCGGCCATTCGATTGGTTACCTTGGAGAGCCGGGGGAAATGTTTATACATCAGTTCATTGTCTTCACGGATTTTAGCTGAACCGTCTTTACGGGTAATAGAGCCGACAATAATGTTTTCATTCACTGTCAGATGTTTGAAGACCCGTCTACCCTCGGGCACCATGACAGCGCCGAGCTTTACGATATCCGTGCCTATAAGCTGAGTGGTATCCTTACCGTCAAATTTGATGTAGCCTTCCTTGATGGCACCGTTTTCAGGTTTTAAAAGGCCGCTGATGGCTCTTAGGGTGGTGGTTTTGCCTGCACCGTTTGTTCCAAGCAAAGCAACGATTTTTCCTTTGGGAACGTTAAGGCTGACACCACGCAGGACCTGGATGATGTCATTGTAGACAACCTCAATATTGTTTACTTCAAGCAGATTCTTTTCCATAGGTGCTTTCTTTTTTTTTCGGGTTGAACTTACCGGAAAATACGATCCTGTCCTGAACATATTTCCGGTAAGTTAAGCTTGAGCATGTGTTTGTTCTAACTATCCTTTTGTTAAAGGTGTTATTTTGCTCTGAGCATTTTCATGTATTCGGATGAAACGTTTGCAATTGACTTGAACTGTCCGCCTTCCACCTTGTAAATCTTAAGCATGTCAACCCCGACATGATCCGCTTTGGAATAGGATACCGGTCCTACTGCTGCAAAGGAGTTAAATTCTTTGGCACCATTCATTTCATTCAAGATATTATATAGGTTTTCCTGATTAACTTCAATTCCAGCAGCTTTTGCTCTTTTGATGGCTTCTGTGGGAATCTGGGCCATCAAAATACCGGTGGCATAGTTGTGAGAATTGGCAGCTTTGTCATCCCGGCTGTATTTTTTTGCAAGATCCAGCTGTTTTTTAGCACCCTCATTGTTTTCCGAGGTCAGGTTATAGGAGCAGGTCCATAAAAATCCTTCTGCTGCATCCCCTGCAAGTGCGATCAGGTCATTACCACCTGTGTAATGGGCGCCCAGAAAAGTCAACTTGCCTTTTTCACCAAATGATTTTGCAGTAACATCAAGACGGCTTGCATCCTTTAGCATGGTGGCAACAGGAGACTGAACCGTATGGCTGATAACATATTGCACGTCTTTGCTCAAAAGACGGGTCAGCATGGCGGTATTGTCAAGATCTTTACCATGCTCAACCACTTCGACAATTTCCATTTTCAAACCGGCAGCGATGGCTTTTTGCGTATCTTCCAAAGGTCCTCTTCCAAATGCGGAAGGATGAATAAACAAGGCAACTTTTGGAATGCCGCCGCCTTTATGATTGGCCACAATATATTCGGCAAGTGCGACTACGTTTTCAGAATAGGTTGCAACGGGCAGAAAAATGTAGGTGGAGTCAATCAAATTGCCTTCATGGTAAGAAGCCGGGACAACGGGAATCTGTGCATCTTCAAAATCGCGTTTCAGACCCAGCGTGCTGCCGGTGGAATAATTAAGATAAAAAACAATTCCCTCATCAAGGTATTCTTCAAAATTTCTTTTGGTGACATCGGTCTTGTACTGATCATCCCTGATGGTGCATTCAATTTTGTCATCGCCCAGCATTTTGGTTTCATTAACATAATTAAACCAATCCTCAACTCCTTTGGAAATAGGGTTTCCCGCATCGGATGTGGGTCCTGTGATGGCCAGGGACATCCCCAGTTTGTAAACTTTTCCGCCTGCATATGCAGATGCTGTAAATGCAAACATAACGACAAGAACCAGTAAAGCGTTTAAAAATAAAAATTTTTGGGTTTTCATGTTTCTGCTCCTCCTTGGTTTGGGTTTAGTACTCATAATATTTTATAAAGCTGAACCGCGCCATTAATATAATCCATTAATAACGGAAAGGCCACAGCTTGGTGTACGATTTTGTGATTCTCCACCAGTTTGCAATTCCTCTGGGTTCAAACATGAGGAACAAAACAATGACAAGACCAAAGGTAAACGGCTTCAAGGCTGTTGAAAGGTTCATGGTACTGGGCAGATATTGTCCGGCAATTTCAGCAAGGTGCTCCACCTGAAGATCCAGATATTTAATGGCCACAGGACCCCAGAAGGATCCGTTTAAGGTTCCAAGACCGCCGACAATGGCCATGGCCAGGTAAGATACAGACTCATGCAGGGTAAAGGATTCAAACCCGACGCCCCGGTAAAGGTAGGCATGCAATGCGCCGGCAACCCCTGCAAAAAAACCGGCCAGGGCAAAGGCATAGACCTTTGTGAGGCCTGGATTCATTCCCATGGCATCTGCAGCACGGTCATTGTCCCTGACAGCAATAAGGGATCGGCCATAGCGTGTTTTTAAAAGGTTTCTGATGCCGAAACCCAGAAGAACAACCGTAGTAAGGATAATATAATACCAGAACTCATAATGCTCATCTCGCCCGACCTTCCCTGTAAACCAGAAAACCCTGCCCACAAAGATGGTCTGGCCCTGGTTGAAAAACGCCATAAAATTGATGACCCATTGGAAAATCATTTGAAATGACAGGGTGGCAATGGCCAGATACAGATGTTTCAGCCGCAGTGCCGGAAGCCCGACAATGCCGCCAAAGGCTGCACCCACAAGGCCGCTGAAAACAATCAGAAGCGGCCAGAAATGGGTAATAAGAATGTGCGAATCACCGATGGTTCTGCAAAAGGATGCCACCGTATAAGCCC